>NZ_JBHDJA010000089.1:0-243 GCF_041877125.1 Arthrobacter sp. E44 | reverse complement strand
TCCTTCGCTTATGTGCTGAGGGCCATGATCGTGTCGGTGTCCACCTCGCTTCCGGTGTCAGTGGTGGGGCGCATGCGAGAGCGGGCGAGGATGTCGAGACCCAGATAGCGGCGTCCCTCGGTCCATTCGTCGGTTTGCTCGGCGAGGACGCCACCGACGAGGCGGATGATCGCGTCCCGGTTGGGGAAGATTCCGACGCTGTCGGTTCGGCGGCGGATCTCTCTGTTCAGCCGCTCGTTGGGG
>NZ_JBHDJA010000088.1:0-243 GCF_041877125.1 Arthrobacter sp. E44 | reverse complement strand
CAGGAGGTTGGCTTAGAAGCAGCCACCCTTAAAAGAGTGCGTAATAGCTCACTGGTCAAGTGATTCCGCGCCGACAATGTAGCGGGGCTCAAGTACACCGCCGAAGTTGTGGCATTCACATATTGTCCTAGCCTTCGTGGTTCAGGAGTGTGGATGGGTAGGGGAGCGTCGTGTGGGCGGTGAAGCTGCGGTGTAAACCAGTGGTGGAGCCTACACGAGTGAGAATGCAGGCATGAGTAGCGA
>NZ_JBHDJA010000087.1:0-244 GCF_041877125.1 Arthrobacter sp. E44 | reverse complement strand
GAACGTCATGGCAGGGAAACCAGAAACAAACAAACCCACCCGGCAACCCCCACAAACGAGAGCCACCACATGGTCCTGTTGTCTCAGGACCCAACAGTGTGCCAAACACTAAACCACCCGGTAAACCCCCGGCCCACCGTTCCAGAACCACCAGGGTTCGTACTAAAGAAGACCAAAAGACCAGACAGCCGCTATTTGTTGATATTCCACCCTTGAGCACCCGCCACGGAACAGTCGTCCGTGC
>NZ_JBHDJA010000086.1:0-255 GCF_041877125.1 Arthrobacter sp. E44 | reverse complement strand
ACCATTCGCCCTACATCCTTAGACCGGGACAACCATCGCCCGGCTCGGCTACCTTCCTGCGTCACACCTGTTAATACGCTTGCCTCCCGGGATCAGGTCCTGCGCTCCACCAAAACCCTTCCGTCCAAAGGACGGTCAGGCAGGTTTCGGGCAGTTAGTATCCCCCGCTCAGCATGGGCGGTTTTTCGCCGGTACGGGAATATCAACCCGTTGTCCATCGACTACGCCTGTCGGCCTCGCCTTAGGTCCCGACTT
>NZ_JBHDJA010000085.1:0-262 GCF_041877125.1 Arthrobacter sp. E44 | reverse complement strand
GTCATCGGCAGGAAGGGCCGGAGCGGAGACCGGTTCAGCGGTGTCGGCTGTGGCCGTGTGGGTCTGGGTTTCTGTGGTCATCAAGTGATTGCTCCGTTTCGCTCGGCGGGGCGGGTTCCTGGAGTACCGGCTTCCCTCTCCCCCACCATGTTTTTTGCCTGCTGGCGGAGCATCGCGTAGCTGTGCCCGACGGAGCCGGGGCAACCCGAAGGGCAAGCAGCGGACGGGTTATGTGAGGAAATAAGCGCAGCGCCGAATACAA
>NZ_JBHDJA010000084.1:0-263 GCF_041877125.1 Arthrobacter sp. E44 | reverse complement strand
CAACCGCCACGACATCGCGGCGGAACTCTTCGGGAAAGGCTTTGGGCATGAGGAACATCCTTCCACCCGCAAGGATCAAATCCTCACAGGCAAAGTGTCAATCAAACCTTCAGCAGTCCCGGCTTCATAGTGGAGTAACTTGAGGAACATGTTGACCGGATTCAAGAATTTCATCCTGAAGGGCAACGTCGTAGACCTTGCCGTCGCCGTCGTGATTGGTGCCGCTTTCGGCGCCGTGGTCACGGCCCTAGTCCAAAGTGTTC
>NZ_JBHDJA010000083.1:0-270 GCF_041877125.1 Arthrobacter sp. E44 | reverse complement strand
TGGCCTCCCGCAACTTCGCGGCGTCATCAGACACGGCCCCGGACTGCACGCCATCTTCTCTGTCGGCAATCTTCATCCAGCGGTGCAGGGCAGCAGGTGAGACCCCGAAATCCTTGGCGATCTGGGTGATGGGCGCTTCGCCCTTGCGGGCAACCGCCACGACATCGCGGCGGAACTCTTCGGGAAAGGCTTTGGGCATGAGGAACATCCTTCCACCCGCAAGGATCAAATCCTCACAGGCAAAGTGTCAATCAAACCTTCAGCAGTCCC
>NZ_JBHDJA010000082.1:0-273 GCF_041877125.1 Arthrobacter sp. E44 | reverse complement strand
GGCGTCTGTGGATCCGTTGGATTCACTGGCGTCAACTGATGCTTCAAGTGAACCGTGAAGTTCTGATCAGTTGTGTCATTATTGTCGAATGTCAAATCTGCTGGATAGCCATCAGTAACCAACTCATACCCGTGTTTCTTATAATCCGCAATGTTGCCACTGGTACTATAACTGGATTTCGAGCCCGTTGTTCCTGAAATTGAATCCGTCTTTAAAGTTTTTCCGGTCGTATCATCAACGTAGCTGACACTACCTTTTTGCGTATCTGCGGTA
>NZ_JBHDJA010000081.1:0-273 GCF_041877125.1 Arthrobacter sp. E44 | reverse complement strand
GATGGGCCGTGCGTTGGAAGCCCGCTTTGAACGCCTTCGCCATCACCTTCAGCGACCGATTCCCGGCAGCTGAAAACTACTAAAGGAAACCGCCGGATACACCGTTAATGAGATAGTCCCCCTCGTTCCCCGACCCTCAACTGAGGCTAAACCGGCTCTTCACGGTTCGTGGTGAATGTTCTGCCGTGAAGGATGTTCATGCCGCTGTTCTGGCGGCACTGCGCAACAGGATACGCGTTTTGTAGTTGCGTGCGTTGGTGAATCCCCGGCCGG
>NZ_JBHDJA010000080.1:0-279 GCF_041877125.1 Arthrobacter sp. E44 | reverse complement strand
TCTGCTTGAGTTCCTTGCGGCCGATCGAGGCCAGGACTGCGGCGATGATCGCCCAGATCACGGCGACGATCAGCGCGGCCCAGCCCAGGGCCATGACGGCGCCCAGGGCCCACATCAGGGCCAGGGAGAGGAAGAGCAGGACGAAGTGTCCGCCTACCCCGGCGCCGGCGAGCATGCCTGCGCCCTTGCCGGCCCGGGAGGTGGATTGTTTGAGTTCGGCCTTGGCCAGCTCCACTTCCTGGCGCATCAGGGTGGACAGGTCCCGGGTCACATCACCGA
>NZ_JBHDJA010000007.1:0-185361 GCF_041877125.1 Arthrobacter sp. E44 | reverse complement strand
CGAGCGCTACAACCGCACCATGCTCGACGAATGGGCCTACGCCCGTCCCTACGCCTCCGAGGCCGAGCGTGTTGCCGCTTTCGCCGACTGGCTCCATCATTACAATCATCATCGAGGCCACGTCTCACTCAACGGTCAGCCACCGGCCAGCCGCGTCACCAACCTCTCAGGTCAATACAGCTAGGCGTTGAAAAGGGCCTCGCGCACCGCATGCTCGAATCCACTCACATGGGCTTTGGCCAGCTCCGCGGCGCGATCTTCATCCCCGTCAATGACCGCCCGCAGCAGATCGAGGTGTTCGCGCACATGGTGATGGAGGTCCGGCAGCCGATCAATGACCATGCACCAGATCCGAGTGGCCAGGTTGTCGTAGCGGATCAGGATGTCCTCCAGGTGAGGGTTGGCCGCAGCGGCGTAAATCCCCTGGTGCACCCGGGCATCCAGCCGCAGGGTCTCTGTCACCGTTGCCGCAGCCACGTCAAACGCCTCCACCTCCTCGAGGGTGGCAGACAGCTCCGCGCGGGCCGCAGGCGAGGCAACCCTCGCTGCACGTGCGGCGGCAAGGGGCTCCAGCTGTGCCCTGATCTCGGAGATGAAGGAAAGGTCGGTGACGTCCACCCGGGTGGCGAACGTCCCCCGCCTGGGGTAAGTCTTCACCAGCCGGTCCAGCTCCAGCCGCTTGAGCGCTTCACGCACCGGGGTTCTCCCCACGCCCAGGTTCCTGGCAAGGAGCTCGTCATTGAGCAGTTCTCCGGGCTTGATTTCCAGCGTCAGCAACCGGTCCCGGATGCTTTCGTAGGCGACGTCGGCCAGCGACTTCCTGCCGGCGTCGTCCGCCACCGCCAAAGCCTCAAATGCCATGCCGGGCCCCCTTCTTCGCAATCCACAAAAAATCTATTGACCTCGCCTGTGGACCAGTATACGCTGGCACCCAATCTAATATATCAGTTCAGTGCTTTGAAATATATCTAGAAGGAGGGGGGACATGACCCTCATCGAAACAGCCTCAGCAACCACCACCCTGCCCGCGCTCAAGGAAGAGCAGGCGCAGAAGTTCGTGCTGACCCTGTCGTGCCGGGAGCAGGCAGGGATCGTCCAGGCCGTGACCACGTTCCTCTTCGAGCGTGGCTTCAACATCGACGAACACCAGCAGTTCGACGACAGCCTCCGCGAAACCCTGCACCTGCGCACCGCGTTCTCGGGTTCCCCCAACTACACGCCAGCCATGCTCGAAGAAGAATTTGCGTCGATTGCGGGCCGGTTCGACATGAAGTTCAGCTTCCACGGCCAGACCAAGCAGCGCGTCCTGGTCATGGTCTCCAAGTTCGGCCACTGCCTGAACGACCTCATCTTCCGCTGGCGCGGCGGCAGCCTCGGTGGGGAACTGGTAGCGGTCGTTTCCAACCACGAGACCCACCGTGCAATGGCCGAAGCCGCCGGCCTGCCTTTCATTTACCTCCCGGTCACCCCGGACACCAAGGCCGACGCCGAGCGCCGGCTCCTGGAGTTGGTAGATGAGTATGACGCCGACCTGGTGGTCCTGGCCCGCTACATGCAGGTGCTTTCTGACAACCTCTGCCGGGCGCTGGAAGGCCGGGCCATTAACATCCACCACTCGTTCCTTCCCGGTTTCAAGGGCGCGCGCCCTTACCACCAGGCCTACGACCGCGGCGTAAAGCTGGTCGGTGCCACGGCGCACTACGTCACTGCTGACCTGGATGAGGGGCCGATCATCGAGCAGGAAGTCATCCGGGTGGACCACACCTACGGCCCGGCCCAGCTGTCCACCGTCGGGCAGGATGCCGAGGCACTCGCACTGTCCCGCGCCGTCCGCTGGCACTGCCAGCACCGGGTACTGCTGGACCAGACCAGCACCGTGGTGTTCCGGTAACCGCCCGCCCGTTTCGCAGACACAATACTTAAAGCAGCAGGAGAGACCTTTTATGGAATCGTCGCCACGCATCGTCATCATCGGAGCCGGAATCGTCGGCACCAACCTGGCGGATGAACTCGTCACCCGGGGCTGGAACAACATCACGGTCCTGGACCAGGGCCCGCTCAACATGCCGGGCGGCTCCACGTCCCACGCCCCCGGCCTGGTCTTCCAGACCAACCCCTCCAAGTCCATGGCGCTGTTCGCGAAGTACACGGTGGAGAAGCTGCTGTCCCTCACCGAGGACGGCGTCAGCTGCTTCAACCAGGTGGGCGGACTGGAAGTCGCCACCACCGAAACCCGGCTTGCGGACCTGAAGCGCAAGCTTGGCTACGCCTCGTCATGGGGCATTGAGGGCTCCATCCTCTCCCCCGCCGAGTGCAAGGAGCTGTACCCCCTTATTAACGAAGAGGACATCCTCGGCGGCCTTCACGTTCCCAGCGACGGTCTGGCGCTGGCCGCCCGCGCGGTCCAGCTGCTGATCAAGCGCACTGAAGCGGCCGGCGTGAAGTACATCGGCAACACCCAAGTGACCGGCATCGAGCAATCCGGCCGGCGCGTTACCGGCGTCCAAACGCCCGACGGCGTGATCCCGGCAGACATCGTCGTCTCCTGTGCCGGCTTCTGGGGCGCAAAGGTCGGCGAACTGATCGGCATGTCCGTGCCGCTGCTGCCCCTTGCACACCAGTACGTCAAGACCACGCCGGTTCCGGCACAGCAGGGCAAGAACGAGCTGCCCAACGGTGCGCGTCTGCCCATCCTCCGCCACCAGGACCAGGACCTCTACTATCGCGAACACGGCGACCGATACGGCATCGGCTCCTACGCCCATAAGCCCATGCCGGTGGACCTGGACGAGCTCGGCAGCTTCAAGCCGAACGAGATCAGCGAACACAACATGCCCTCCCGACTGGACTTCACCCTGGAGGATTTCCTCCCGGCCTGGGAAGCCACCAAGCAGATCCTGCCCGCCCTGCGCGAGAGCGAGATCGAGGACGGCTTCAACGGCATCTTCTCCTTCACCCCCGACGGCGGCTCCCTTGTCGGCGAGTCGAAGGAACTGGACGGCTTCTTCGTGGCCGAAGCAGTATGGGTCACCCACTCCGCCGGTATCGCCCGGGCCGTGGCCGAACTCCTGGTGGACGGCAAGTCCTCCATCGACCTGGGCGACTGCGACATCCACCGCTTCGAGGAAGTGCAGCTGACCCCCGAATACGTCAGCGAAACCTCCCAGCAGAACTTCGTGGAGATCTACGACGTTATGCACCCGCTGCAGCCCAAGCTCTCCCCGCGCAACCTGCGTGTATCCCCCTTCCACGCCCGGCACAGGGAACTGGGCGGGTACTTCCTCGAAGGCGCCGGCTGGGAACGTCCCTACTGGTTCGAGGCGAACGCTGACCTGCTCAAGGAACTGCCCGCCGACTGGCGGCCGCCGGCCCGCGATTCCTGGTCCGGCATGTTCAGCTCCCCCATCGCCGCCGCCGAGGCATGGAAGACGCGTACCGCCGTCGCCATGTACGACATGACCCCGCTCAAGCGCCTGGAAATCTCCGGACCCGGGGCACTGAAGCTGCTGCAGGAACTGACCACCGCGGAAATGAACAAGAAGCCGGGCGCCGTCACCTACACGCTCCTGCTGGATGACAAGGGTGGGGTCCGAAGCGACATCACCGTTGCACGCCTGAGCGAGGACACCTTCCAGCTCGGCGCCAACGGCAACATCGACACCGCCTACTTCGAGCGGGCAGCCCGGCACCAAACCGAAAGCGGCAGCGCCGGAGACTGGGTCCAGGTGCGCGACACCACCGGCGGAACCTGCTGCATCGGCCTCTGGGGCCCGCTCGCCCGCGAGGTGGTCGGCGCGGTCAGCAGCGACGACTTCTCCAACGACGGCCTGAAGTACTTCAGGTCCAAGCAGGTCGTCATCGGCGGCGTCCCCGTCACCGCGATGCGGCTGTCCTATGTCGGTGAGCTCGGCTGGGAACTGTACACCAGCGCTGACAACGGCCAGCGCCTTTGGGACGCGCTGTGGAAGGCCGGCCAGCCCTTCGGCATCATCGCCGCAGGCCGCGCTGCATTCAGCTCGCTCCGCCTGGAGAAGGGCTACCGTTCCTGGGGCTCCGACATGACCACCGAGCACGACCCCTTCGAGGCCGGCCTCGGCTTCGCGGTGAAGATGGCCAAGGACAACTTCGTGGGCAAGGCAGCCTTGGAGGGCCGCACCGAGGAGAACTCCGGGCGGCGCCTGCGCTGCCTCACGGTCGACGACGGCCGCAGCCTCGTGCTGGGCAAGGAACCGGTGTTCTACAAGGAGCAGGCAGTTGGCTACGTGACCAGCGCCGCCTACGGCTACTCCGTCCGCAAGCCCATCGCCTACTCCTACCTGCCCGCCGAAGTTTCGGTCGGCGACTCGGTGGAGATCGAGTACTTCGGCCGTCGCATCGTGGCCACAGTCACCCAGGACCCGCTGTACGACCCCACCATGTCCCGGCTGCGCGGCTGAGCATGACGGAACAGCAAGTGAACACGGCGGCGCCGTCCGGGGCTGGCCCGGTTGGCACCGGTTCATCCGCCACGGGCTCGATCGGCACCGAGACCATCGGCGGCTACCTCGCACGGCTCGCCTCCCGGCAACCCACGCCCGGAGGCGGGGCGGCGGCCGCACTCCACGCCGCCCAAGGGGCAGCCCTGGTGGCCATGGTGGCCCGCTACACCACCGGCCCCAAGTACGGGGAGCACGCAGCCCTGGTGGAGCGGACCACGAAGGTGGCCGATGAGCTCGCGTCGGAGGCACTGCGCTTGGCCGACTCCGATGAACAGGTCTTCCAGGCCGTCATTGACGCCTACCGGCTTCCAGCTGACACCGAGGGGCTCAAGGCTGCCAAGACGTCGGCCATCCAGGCAGCGTTGGTGCAGGCCGCACAGACCCCCGCACAACTGGTCAAGCTGGCCGGCGCGGTGGTGGAGCTCGCAACAGGGCTGGCCGACGTCGCCAATCCGAACGTGATCAGCGATGTGGCCGCAGCAGCAGATGCAGCACGTGCCGCAGCCACCACGGCACGGGTCAATATCGACATCAATGTCGTGGCCATCAAAGACCCGGCAGTGCGGTCGCTGCTCAAGGAGCAGACGGACGGCATCGAGGAAAAGGTCGTGGCCTCGGCCGACGCCCTCACGGCACGGGTACGGGAAAGGATCCTTCAATGACCCAGTCGCTTTCCGGAAAGGAACTGGCCGGGGACATCCGGCACCGCGCCCGGGAGCAGGCCCGGGACCTCGAACAGGACGGTATCCACCCTGCACTGGCCGTGGTCATCGCCACCGACGACGGCTCGACCCACTGGTACGTCCGCTCCATCGAGCGGGCCGCCGAGGCGGCCGGGATCGGTTGCCGGGTCATCGACTTGGGGCACGATGCAACCGAGCAGGTGCTGGCCGACGTCCTGCGCGACCTGGGCGCCGAACCGTCGGTGCACGGCATCATCCTGCAGACGCCGCTTCCGGCCGGCGTCCGCACCGATGCCCTGGTGGGCCTGATACCGCCGGAAAAGGACATCGACGGCGCGAATCCACTGAGCCTTGGCCGCCTGGCCGTAGGGCAGCCGGCCTTCGCGCCTGCCACCGCCCGGTCCGTCGTCGAGATCCTGGAGCACTATCGCATCCCGGTCGCGGGCCGCAACGCTGTGGTTGTCGGCCGCTCGGCAGTAGTGGGAAAGCCGCTGGCCCTCCTGCTCCTGGAACGCGATGCTGCCGTCACGGTATGCCATTCACGCTCCGGGCCGCTGGAGCGATACACGGCTGAGGCTGACATCGTGGTGGTCGCGGCCGGAAGGACGGCCCTGCTCAACGGCAGCCATGTCTCTCCCTCCTCCGTAGTCATCGATGTGGGCACCAACGTCCTGGCCGACGGTTCGCTGGTGGGGGACGTGGATGCAAACAGCGTCCGCGGGGTTGCAGCTGCGCTCAGCCCTGTTCCGGGTGGCGTCGGCTCCGTAACGACGGCGTTGCTGCTCCTCCACACCGTGGAGGCCGCACGGCGGCAAGCGTGCCCCCTGCCGCTGCAGGCCGGCGTTTCAGGAGACCACGTCCTGGAAACGGCAAGCTAAGGTCCGCGTTCGCAGCGGGAGTCGCGTTTTCCGTGAAAGGTGCTTCGATGGGCCTAAGACCTGGGGAGGTATTCCTCATCGAAGCACCGTTTTCGGAAAACGGGACGCCGTAAACGAGCGGGCCTCTGGCGTGCCCCGGAACACGAAGCAAGGGCGCTTACATACTCTGACTTTCACAGTTCACAGTCTTGACTTTGAGTGTGACGTAGCGCACGATTTTGTTGCATAAAGCGAACGTTGTTGATCATCACGGAACGAAGCTTGCCCGGATATGTCCTTCCCTTCCCCCGGCTCCACCCGTGATGGCCTCGGAAACAGACGAACGAATTCATTCTGGCCGATCCGCACCTCGCCCATCGGCCCGCCCAGCGATGTCAGCATCCAGGCGGTACCGCTAAATCACCAAAGGAAACTGTTGATGACTATCAAAGATGGCAGCACCATCGATCAAAGCAGTGCAGAGCGCCGGAACCTGGGGACGACACCGGAGTCTGTCCCTGAGCCCAGAAAACGGCGCTCCGGTGGCGTCAGCGGCTTGCGCTGAAGCCCGAAGGGAACGAATTTCAATGATTAATTCGACCAGGTCGACGGCCCCCGTCGACACCTCAAAATCAGAAGAGACCAGCTCCGCGTTCAAACGTCGCTTCATGGTGCGGCTTGTTGCTGTCTTCATCGGCGGAATGTTCCTCGACGGTTACATCCTCGGAATTATCGGCCCCGTCACCGGACCCATGCGGTCAGAGCTCCAGCTCGACGCACTGTCCCTGGGCATGATTGCGGCAGGCCCGCTGGCTGGTATCTTCGTCGGCTCCCCGCTGGCCGGCTGGGCTACCGATAAATTCGGACGCAAGCCCATGTTCCTCGTGGACATGGGCCTGTTCCTCGCGGCCTCAGCGGCCCAGTTCTTCGTAACTTCCGGAGACGGAGCCGTGATCCAACTGGCCATCATCCGGTTCCTCATGGGCGTTGCGATCGGCGGTGAATACTCCATCGGCGGCCCCTTGCTGTCAGAGTTCTCCCCGCCAAAGCTCCGCGGGCGTTTGCTCGGACTGACCCTGATCGCCTGGTACGTCGGCTTCATGATGGCATTCATCATCGGCACGCTCCTGCATGATGCCGGCACCCCCTGGCGCCTCGTCATCGGCACGAGCACGATCCTCGCATTTGTCCTGTTCTTCGCCCGCTTCGGCCTCCCCGAATCGCCCAGCTGGCTCATTACGAAGGGACGGCGTGAGGAAGCACTCGAGATCGCACACAGATACATCGAATCGCCCCAGATGCACAACAGCATCACCGAAGAGATCGACCTGAGGGCGATCCAGGAGGCCCAGGCCGCGCAGGGCAGGACCAAAATCAAGAGCGCCTCCCTCGGAATGCTGTTCTCGAGGCAGAACTGGCGCACCACCCTCTTCACCTCAGGTTTTTGGTTCTGTGCGGTCACTCCGTACTTCGCGATCGCCACCTTCGCAGACGACGTGCTCAACCAGTTCGGCTTCGGCGGCGGCTGGGCCGGCGGAGTCGGGCTGTCCGCACTTGCCACCGCGGGTGTTGTCACCACCGTGCTTCTGATCGACAAGCTCGGCCGCCGAATCCTTACCGTGCCCGGGCAGTGGCTCTGCGCAGGCATCCTGCTGGTGATCGGAGTTTGGGCGGACGCACCGGCGATCCTCGTGCTCGCCCTGTTCCTCGCCTTCTCCTTCTTCAACGCCGGCTACACCACCTTGACCCAGGTCTATCCGGCCGAGCTGTTCCCCGGCCATCTGCGCGGCATCGGAATGGGCTTCGCCGCGGCCTTCAGCCGCATTGGAGCCGCGCTCGGCACCTTCGCCCTGCCGTGGGCGATCAGCAACATCGGCATGGGGCCCAGCATGGTCGTAGCCGCCGCCGTCGCATTACTCGGGGCAATCCTCTCGCAATGGCTCGCGCCTGAGACGAAGGGGCGCACCCTCGCCGACATCTCAGCAGACGTCTCCCACTGACACGGGACTGCACAAGAGGCCCTCGCCGTGCCTGCGGCGGGGGCCTCTTTGCTGCCTTTCGACGCAGTGCTGCCGATCCCCGCAACAAAGCAGGAAATCCTTGACATCCAATGTGAGCTAAGCCACTCTGTTGCATATAGTGATGCGCGTTGCTCATAGCGAAGCTAACTCCATCACCCGGTCAGGCGGATTCCAGCACCACCCAGGAGAACCAAAAATCATGAGCGCATCACCCCGCGTCGTCATCATCGGAGCCGGCATCGTCGGCACCAACCTCGCCGACGAGCTGGTAAGCCGCGGCTGGAACGACATCACCGTCGTCGAGCAGGGCCCGCTGGAACTGGCAGGCGGCTCCACGTCACACGCCCCGGGCCTCGTGTTCCAGAACAATCCGTCCAGGACCATGACGGCATTCGCCACGTACACCGTGAACAAGCTCCTCGCCCTGAGCAAGGACGGCGAGTCCTGCTTCAACCAGGTGGGCGGCCTGGAGCTGGCAACCACTCCGGAGCGCTTCGCCGACCTCCAGCGCAAGATGGGCGTGATGACGTCCTGGGGTGTCGAAAGCCGGATCATCGACGCCGACGAATGCGAAAAGATCTACCCGCTGCTGAATACCGGAAAGCTTTCCGGCGGCCGCGAGGTCCTGGGCGGCCTGCTCATCCCCACCGACGGAATCGCCCTGGCGGCCCGGGCGGTGCAGCTGCTGATCGAGCGCACGCGCGAGCGCGGCGTGAGCTACCGCGGCTCCACCACAGTCACCGGCATCACCCGGGAAGCCGGCAAGGTCACCGGCGTGGAGACGTCCGACGGCGTGATCCCGGCTGACATCGTGGTGTCCTGCGCCGGGTTCTGGGGACGTGAGCTCGGCAAGATGGTAGGCCTGGAGGTGCCGTTGCTGCCGCTGGCCCACCAGTACGCGGTCACCACGCCCCTGGTCGAACTCGAGGGCGTCAACGAGCTTGCGAAGGGTGCCAGCAAGCCCATCCTGCGCTACCAGGACAAGGACCTGTACTACCGCGAATGGGGCGACCGCATCGGCATCGGCAGCTACGCCCACCGCCCGATGCCGGTGGACATGTCCGCGCTGCCAAAGGTGGCGGCCAAGGAGATGTCCGACCACCGCATGCCCTCCCGCCTGGACTTCACCCTCGAAGACTTTGTTCCCGCGTGGGAGGACAGCCAGGACCTGCTGCCGGCACTGCGCAGCACTGAGATCCAGGACGGATTCAACGGCATTTTCTCCTTCACCCCCGACGGCGGCCCGCTCATGGGCGAGGCACCGGACCTCGAGGGCTTCTTCGTGGCCGAGGCCGTCTGGGTCACGCACTCGGCCGGCGTTGCCAAGGCCATGGCGGAGCTGATCATCGACGGCCACCCGCAGACCGACCTGATCGGCTGCGAACTGACCCGCTTCGAGAAGGTGCAAACCTCAGACGCCTACGTCAGCGAGACCTCGCAGCAGAACTTCGTGGAGATCTACGACGTCCTGCACCCGCTCCAGCCCCGCGAATCGCCGCGGGACCTGCGCGTCAGCCCGTTCAACGTCCGCCAGAAGGAACTTGGGGCTTTCTTCCTGGAATCCGCCGCCTGGGAACGCCCGCACTGGTTCGAAGCCAACCGGGGTCTCCTGGCCGAATTGCCGGAAGAATGGCAGGCCCCCGAGCGCGACGAGTGGTCCGCCATGTTCCACTCCCCCATCTCCGCCGCCGAAGCGTGGAAGACGCGCACCGCCGTCGGACTTTTCGACATGACGCCGCTGAAGCGCCTCTCCGTCACCGGCCCCGGCGCCCAGGCACTGCTGCACCGGCTCAGCACGGGCAACATCGCCAAGAATCCAGGTGCCGTGACGTACTGCCTGCTGCTGGAGCACGACGGCGGTATCCGCAGCGACGTGACCGTGGCAAGGCTCGCGGAGGAGGAGTTCCAGCTGGGCGTCAACAGCAACGTTGACTTCGACTACCTCCGGGTGGAGGCCCGCCGGCAATCGGCGGCGGATCCCTCGCAGTGGGTCCACGTCACCGACATTACGGGCAGCACCTGCTGCATCGGCCTGTGGGGCCCGCTGGCCCGCGAGGTCGTCGGCAAGGTCAGCACGGACGACCTGAGCAATGACGGCCTCAAGTACTTCCGCACCAAGCAAATCTCCGTTGGGGGCATCCCCGTCACAGCCATGCGGCTCTCCTACGTGGGCGAACTGGGCTGGGAGCTCTACACCACCGGTGAATACGGGCTGAAGCTCTGGGACCTGCTGTTCGAAGCCGGCCAAGAGCACGGCATCATCGCTGCCGGCCGCGGCGCCTTCAACAGCATGCGCCTTGAAAAGGGCTACCGGCTCTGGGGCACGGACATGAACTCCGAGCACCACCCCTACCAGGCTGGTTTGGGCTTCTCCGTGGCCAAGGACAAGACCGGGTTTGTGGGTGCCGAGGCCCTGGCGGTCCGCAAGGAACAGCCGGCGGCCAAGACGCTACGCTGCCTGACGGTCGACGACGGCACGTCAGTGGTGCTGGGCAAGGAACCGGTGTACGTGGGCGGGGAAGCCGCTGGTTACGTCACGAGCGCGGCGTACGGCTTCACCGTCGGCAAGCCCATCGCCTACGCCTGGCTGCCCGCGTCGGTGGCCGAAGGGGACGCCGTGGAAATCGAGTACTTCGGTCGGCGCGTAGCCGCCACCGTCAGCGCCGAACCGCTCTTTGACCCGGGGATGGAACGCCTCCGCGGCTGATCCGCCCAGCCACACCAAGCGGCACCCCGGACTGAACTGCTCAGTCCGGGGTGCCGCCGTTTGGCCTTGCCGCTTGTCAGCAGCGGGAACCAGGCATTAGTTGTTGAGGTAGCCGTTCGGGTCCAGGACGTACTTTGTTGCGGCTCCGGCATCGAATTCCGCGTACCCGCGCGGGGCATCCTCCAGCGGAATGGCCGTAGCGTTGACCGCCTTGGCGATCTGGATCCGGTCATGCAGGATGGCCATCATCAACTGCCGGTTGTACTTCATCACCGGGCACTGGCCCGTGGTGAAGGACAGGGACTTGGCCCAGCCGGTACCCAGCGACAGGGACAGGCTTCCCTTTCGGGCGGCCTCGTCCGCTGCTCCGGGATCGCCCGTGACGTAGAGGCCGGGAATGCCCACGGAGCCGCCGGCGGTGGTGAGGTCCATCAGCGAGTTAAGCACGGTGGCCGGTGCTTCCTGGGCGCCATGGCCGTGTGCGCGCGCTTCGAAGCCGACGGCGTCGATGCCGGAGTCGACTTCCCGGACGCCGAGGATCTGCTCGATCTGGTCGGCGGGGTCGCCGTTGGCCACATTCACGGTTTCACAGCCAAAGGACCGGGCACGGGCCAGGCGGTCCTCGTTCAGGTCGCCCACGATGACCACCGCTGCTCCCAGCAGCTGGGCGCTGGCGGCCGCGGCAAGGCCCACGGGACCGGCCCCGGCAACGTACACGGTGGACCCGACGCCGACCCCGGCCGTGACGGCGCCATGGAACCCGGTGGGCAGGATGTCGGAGAGCATGGTCAGGTCCATGATCTTCTCCAGTGCCTGGTCCCGGTCGGGGAAGCGCAGCAGGTTCCAGTCCGCGTAGGGGACCAGCACGTATTCGGCCTGGCCGCCAACCCAACCGCCCATATCCACGTAGCCGTAGGCGGAGCCGGGACGGTCGGGGTTCACGTTCAGGCAAATCCCGGTCTTGCGCTCCTTGCAGTTCCGGCAGCGGCCGCAGGAGATGTTGAAGGGGACGGAGACGATGTCCCCGACCTTGATGAACTCGACGTCGGGCCCGGTCTCGATGACTTCGCCAGTGATCTCGTGCCCCAGGACGAGGCCGGCCGGTGCGGTGGTCCGGCCGCGGACCATGTGCTGGTCGGACCCGCAGATGTTGGTGCTCACGGTGCGCAGGATGACCCCGTGAGGGACCTTCCGGCCGACATTGGCGGGATTGACGCCGGGGCCGGCTTTCAGCTCAAACGAGGGATACGGGGTGTCGATGACCTCGACGACTCCGGGCTCCTTGTACGCAACGGCTTTGTTACCTGACATGGGCATGGCTCCTATGGTTGGCGTTCGGTTGCCACGGAAGGCCTGACGCTGGGTGCATCAGACCTTCCGTGTGGTGTTACTTTTCACTTGCGGTGAATCTTTGGGGGCCGCGGGGTGCCCGCCGGCCCAGGGCGCGGCTAGGCGTCGATCACCATGTCGGTGCGCGCGGTGGAACAGCAGGGAAGGAACTTTCCGGCATCGATTTCACGTCTACGGATTCCGCCCTGGTGGTTCATGTCGATCTCCCCGGACAACTTGACCACCTTGCAGGAGCCGCACATGCCTTCCTTGCAGTTGGCGCCGATCCGGACACCGGCGCGCTGGGCCACCTCGAGGATGTGCTCCTCGGGGTCGATCCGCACGTTGATCCCGGTGCGCATGAAGGACAGGGTGAGGCTGCCGGTTCCCACGGTGTCGAAGCTGGAGGCGTCCGGGGTCTGCGCATCCGGGGCCACAGCCGGGGTGCCACCGGCCGGGGCCGGGGCTTCCGGGTTGGCAGCTTCCAGCGCCAGTCCCGTGGCCTGCAGGGTTCCGTCCTGGTCGTAGCCGGGCTCGTAGATCCCGAACGCTGCGGGCTGGCCTTCGAAGTAGTCCTCGGCGGATTCCGCGATTTCCCCAGCGATTTCCTCGGCGATGTCCGCCGCCAGGGCGAGCTCGGCCTGGTATTCGAGGAGGGTTTGCCGGTCGCCGGAGAAGAACTCCATGTAGATGGAGGTGTCGTCGACGCCCACCTTCCTGAGCAACTCAGTGGCGGTGTTCAGATACCCCTCCGGTCCACAGGCGTACACCTGCCGGCCGTTGGCGTCGGGCGCCACCTCATCGATCATGGCTGAGGTCAGCCGTCCGCTGAAGCCTTCCCAGTGCTCGGGCCTGCCGCGGTCGCCCAGGGCATAGAAGACCTTGATGCGCGAGTCCACGGAAGCGATGTAGGCCAGCTCCCGGTGGAAGGCGAAGCCGCCGGCTTCCGCGCCGTGATAGAGCACCACCACGTCGGCGGTTCCCGGCAGGGAGTGGATGGTCCGCAGCATCGACATGATGGGGGTGATGCCGGCGCCTGCAGCCAGGAAGAGGTACCGGGCGCGCCGGTCGGCGTCAGGCAGGTGGAATGCGCCCACAGGTCCCAGCATGTCCAGGACGGTGCCGGGCCTGACGTTCTGGTGCACCCAAGGGGAAACCAGTCCGCCCGGGTCACGCTTAACGGTAACGCTGAAGGTCCACGGTTCCGTGGGCGAACTGGACAGCGAGTAGCTGCGGTCCACGGGTTCCTGGTCCTCGCCGTTAACCGGGAAGGCGATGTTCACGTACTGGCCCGGGCGGAACGCCAGCGGTGCACCATCGGAGCGGCGGAACACGAAGGTCATCATGCCGCCCGCTTCGGGGATGGTTTCGACGCATTCGGCCATGAACTCCTGCGGATGCCACGGGCCCAGGGCCTTGGCTGCGCTGGCCGGTCCTTCGACGCTGCCCATCACCCGGTTCCACGGCATTTCAAGGCCGCGGATGCGCTGTGGTTCCTGGACCTGCGTCTGGGTGAGGACGTCAATCATGCCAAGTGCTCCTGCACGCGGTGGACGTACCAGTTGATGAAGGCCTCCACCTGGTATTCGCTCTTCATGTACGGGCCGGGCTCGTAGGCGGGGCTGGCAGCTCCCTGCTGGCACAGTTCCACGAACGCCTTGTCCTGAATGTTGGTCTGCTTCCAGGTGTAGGTGAGCTTGTCGAGGTCGTAGTCAACGCCTTCCTCGGCGTCGTCAGCCACCAGCCAGGTGGTGCGGACCAGGGACTGGTGCTCGTTGATGGGGAAGACGCCGAACGTGATGACGTGGTCGCCCAGGAAGTGGAACCAGCTGTTGGGCTGCAGGTGCATCGAGCAGCGGCCCAGGCGGAAGTCCCGCAGGTCGCCGAGCAGCTTCTTGGAGAGCCTGCGGCCGTCGGCCGAGAACGATTCGCCTTCGCCGTCCAGGGATTCGCGTGAGATGCGGATACCGGCAATGCGGGTGTCGAGTTCCTCAACCACCTCGTAGGGCAGGCCGTAGCGGCGGCAGCGCTCCTCGAGGGAGGACTGGGCTTCCTTGTTGCGGTCCCAGACCTCTTCAAGGTGGGCCGGAATCAGTCCCTCGGTCAGGCCCCATGTGGGGAAGAGCGAGCAGGCGAGTTCCGGGTGTCCGTCGCAGTGGTAGCACTCACGGTTGTTCTCCATGACGAGCTTCCAGTTGCCCTCTTCGATGATGTTCTGCTGGTAGGCAATCTTCGTCTTGGACAGGTCGTGGGGTGCCAGGTAGGGCTCAAAGATCTTGGAGGTCTCGTCGAAGTCTGCGGGCGGTTCGTCAGCGATGCAGACGAAGATGAGGCCGGCAACCTCGCGGCTGTGGGCGCGCTTGAGGGCAAAGCAGTTCTTATCGAACTTGGCTTCGCCGGGGGCGGAGGCGTGGATCAGGTTGCCCTCCGGGGAGTAAGTCCAGGAGTGATAGCCACAGACCAGGTTTCCGGTGGAACCGGCAGCTTCGGTCAGGACCCGCGCACCCCGGTGGCGGCAGACGTTGTGCAGGACGTTGACGTCGCCCTCATCGGTGCGCAGCACGATCAGGGAGTAGGGGCCGTAGTCCACCGTGATGTAGTCGCCCGGCTCCGGCAGCTCGGCAACGCTGCCGGCAAAGATCCAGTGCTGGCCGAAGATGGCCTCCACGTCGAGCTTGAAGATGGTGGGGTCGGTGTAAAAGGGGGCGTCGAGGGAGTAGCCGGTGCGCCGTAGAGCGAACAACTCGGTAATTTCAGCCAGCTGCTCGGCCGGCATTGTTGAAGCGAGCTTTCCGCGTGCGCTGAGGGGCGCGTTCACTGAGGTAGTCATGTGTTTCCTCCCAAAAGGGCTGGGTTTTGAGCAAATTGAGGAGATTACGGAGCGGCTGGGGCAACAGGGGTTGTCCAGGACGTTCTGTTCACCAATGTGGGGAGGTACATCAGCAACAGACTTGATGACTCCAGAGGAGAACTGGAAGCACCTAACGCAACAGCGATCACCATATGCAACAGTGTGACTCCTGCCACCCCCGCTGTCAATGAATTTCAGATATGACGGAAAAGCCCGGAATGTGTCGTCCGATGCGTGCCGCCAACAGGCCTTGCGTGTCAGGTGCAGCGTCGAATAAACCCGCACTTTTCACCCCGGAACGGCCCGCGAATTGGCATTTGACGGCAATCCCAGTGCTTTGGACTGCCGCGAAGTGCCACCTCGCGGGCGCTTGGCTTCCGCCGGCGGCTACGGCAGGGACCTGGATCCGGAGGGGGGCCGGACGGCAACAACCCTGCGTGACTACCGGGAACATGCAACAGCGACGGCGACAGTCCGGCAGGTGCCGGTGTCGCCGTCGCTGTTTCCGCCCTTCACGGGCTTACTGCATCGATTCTTTGTTGGCTACTGCGCCACCTTGGCCAGTGTTTCCCGTTCCGCGGCGATGGTGGTGTTGTCGCCGTGGCCTGTGCGGACCACGGTCTCAGCGGGCAGGGTCAGCAGCTTCTCCCTGATGGAGGTCAGGATGGTCGGGTAGTCGCTGTAGGACCGGCCAGTGGCACCCGGGCCGCCGTTGAACAGCGTGTCCCCGGTGAAGACCGTCCCTTCACTCTCGAGGTAGAAGCACGTGGATCCCGGCGAGTGCCCCGGGGTGTGGATGGCACGCAGCGTGGACCCGCCAACTTCGAACACATCGCCGTCGGCGTGGTACTGGTCGGGCTTGGCGTCCTGGTACACCTGCTCCCACAGGACCAGGTCCTCCGAGTTCAGGAGGATCGGGGCGCCCAGAGCGTCTGCTACTTCGCGGGCGGCGCCGATGTGGTCGTTATGCGCGTGGGTGAGCAGGATGGCCTTGACCTTGCGGCTGCGGACCTGGTTGATGATCGCAGCGGCGTCATGGGGCGCATCGATGATGACGCATTCCTCATCGTTGCCCACGATCCAGACGTTGTTGTCCACGTCCCAGGTGCCGCCGTCGAGCGAAAAAGTGCCCGAGGTGACCAGGTTCTCGATGGTGACTGCCATTAGATCTCCACCACCGAGCGCAGGACCTTACCCTCGTGCATCTTCTCGAACGCTTCCTCCACCTGCTTGATGGTGATGCGTTCGGAGACGAAGGCGTCCAGGTCCAGGTTGCCCTGCTTGTAGTGCGACACCAGCATGGGGAAGTCGCGGGAGGGCAGGCAGTCACCGTACCAGGAGGACTTCAGCGAGCCGCCGCGCCCGAAGACGTCCAGCAGCGGCAGTTCCAGCGTCATCTCCGGCGTCGGCACGCCCACCAGGACCACGCGGCCGGCAAGGTCGCGGGCGTAGAAGGCCTGCTTGTAGGTTTCAGGACGGCCGACGGCGTCAATCACCACGTCCGCGCCAAATCCTCCGGTGAGGGCACGGATGGCTTCCACCGCGTCCTCCTGCTTGGAGTTCACGCCGTGGGTGGCACCGAGGGACTTGGCCATCTCAATCTTGTTGTCATCGATGTCCACGGCGATGATTGTCGTCGCGCCCGCCAGCTTGGCGCCGGCGATCGCCGCGATGCCCACGCCGCCGCAGCCGATCACTGCCACGGACTCGCCGCGTTTGACGTCGCCGGTGTTGATTGCGGCACCGATGCCGGCCATGATGCCGCAGCCCAGCAGGCCGACGGCGGCAGCGTCCGCCTCGGGGTCCACCTTGGTGCATTGTCCGGCAGCCACAAGGGTCTTTTCGGCGAAGGCGCCGATGCCCAGGGCCGGGGAAAGCTCGGTCCCGTCCTCGAGGGTCATCTTCTGGGTGGCGTTATGGGTGTTGAAGCAGTACTGCGGCTGGCCCTTGGCGCACGCGCGGCACTCGCCGCACACAGCGCGCCAGTTCAGGATGACCCGGTCGCCGGGAGCCACGGAGGTGACATCAGGGCCGACAGCGCTAACCACGCCAGTGGCTTCGTGACCGAGCAGGTACGGGAAGTCGTCGCCGATACCGCCCTGCTTGTAGTGCAGGTCGGTGTGGCAGACACCGCAGGTCAGGATGTCGACCAAGGCCTCCCCCGGGCCCGGATCCGGCACCAGGATCGTCTCCAGCGACACCGGGGCGTTCTTTTCCTTAACCACAACTGCTTGGACTTTGTGGACCATGGTCTTGTGTTCCTTTCCTGGATCCGGCTGGATCCGGTGAGTCGGCACCAAGTGCCAATCTAGCTGACGTGCCAAGGCCCAGGGGTCTCGCCATGGCCAGTGCGACCTGCGGGGATGATTGCGGATTACACAACAAGTTGCACAGAGCACTAACGGGAAATATGGCAGCGGCTACAGGTCGTGTCAATAGATATATCAGTTGCAGGCCAGTTGCGGCGCGGGGCACGGATCCTTTCCGGGCGAAGTTTGGCGGGGCAGGAAACCTGGGCTCCCGCCGCCCGGCGTCCTGTTATGTGGCCCAAAAGTCCGGCAGTAGGCTGGATGGCATGGCTTTTGAAGAAACCCCTGCCGAGCGGCGCGAAGTAACCGTCCGCCGGGCACCCAAATACGTTCCATTCCTGATCCTGGGTGCCGTGGTGGGAATTATCGCTGCCGCAGTGGTGGCATATGCGGTTCCGGGCGACGCGTCATTCGACCCCGGAGCCGTCTTCGGTTTCTTTCTGATCATGTTCGCTGCCATCGGTGCCATCCTCGGTGCTGGTCTGGCGCTGGTCCTTGACCGTCGAAGCGTGAAACGGCAGCAGAGGGCCGTGGTGGAGGCTGTTCCGGATTCAGAGCCCGATACCGATACCCAGGGCTAGCAGGTCACAAACCGGTGGCCGGAAAAGACATACCCCATATCGTGCGATAATCGATCAGTGGCACGCGGCGATGGAAAACTTTCCCATGATCTTCTCCCCGGCGAAAAAGGCCCCCAGGACGCTTGCGGCGTCTTCGGCGTCTGGGCACCGGGTGAGGAAGTAGCAAAACTTACCTATTACGGGCTGTATGCATTGCAGCACCGCGGTCAGGAGTCGGCTGGCATAGCGACCAGCGACGGCAAACGGATCAACGTCTACAAGGACATGGGCCTCGTCTCCCAGGTCTTCGACGAGACCACCCTGAACACCTTGACCGGGCACCTGGCTGTGGGCCACTGCCGCTACTCCACCACCGGCGCCAGCCACTGGGCCAATGCACAGCCCACGCTCGGCGCCACGGCCACTGGCACGGTTGCCCTGGCACACAACGGCAACCTGACCAACACCGTGGAACTCAACGCCATGATCACCGAACGCAACGGCGGTCATCTCACCGGTGAAATGAAGCAGGGCAACACCTCGGACACCGCGTTGGTCACCGCCCTGCTGGAGGGCGAGCCGGGCAAGACGCTCGAGGAAACCGCCACCGAACTGCTGCCCAAGATCAAAGGCGGCTTCTGCTTCGTCTTCATGGATGAAGGAACCCTTTACGCGGCGCGCGACACCTTCGGCATCCGCCCCCTGGTCCTGGGCCGGCTGGAGCGCGGCTGGGTCGTCGCGTCCGAACAGTCCGCCCTGGCCACCGTGGGTGCCAGCTTCATCCGCGAGATCGAGCCGGGTGAGTTCATCGCCATCGACGAGGACGGGGTGCGTTCCAAGCGCTTCGCGGAGCCGACGCCGGCGAGCTGCGTTTTTGAGTACGTGTACCTTGCGCGCCCGGACGCCGCCATAGCAGGGCGGTCCGTGTACGAATCCCGGGTGGAGATGGGACGCCAGCTGGCCCGGGAAAATACCCAGGTTGCGGATATCGTCATCCCCGTGCCGGAGTCCGGCACCCCGGCAGCAGTCGGTTATGCCGAGGAATCCGGCATCCCTTTCGCCCACGGCTTCGTCAAGAACTCCTACGTGGGCCGCACCTTCATCCAGCCGTCGCAGACCCTGCGCCAGCTGGGCATCCGGCTCAAGCTCAACGCCTTGGAATCGGTGATCCGCGGCAAGCGCGTTGTCGTGGTGGATGACTCGATCGTCCGCGGCAACACCCAGCGGGCCATCGTAAGGATGCTCCGGGAAGCCGGAGCTGCCGCCGTGCACGTGAAGATTTCCTCCCCGCCGGTACAGTGGCCCTGCTTCTACGGCATCGATTTCGCCTCCCGGGCCGAGCTGATCGCCAACGGCGCCACCATTGAAGAGATCTCCCAGGCCATTGGCGCCGACTCACTGGCCTATATCTCAGAGGACGGCATGATCGGGGCCACCCGGCAGCCGCGCGAACGCCTCTGCACTGCCTGCTTCACCGGCAAATACCCCATTAAGCTTCCCGATGCGGACAAGCTGGGCAAGAACCTGCTGGAGCGCACGGACCTCGGCGGCCTGAAGCCTTCCCCGTCCGCGCTCCCCGGTGAAACCGCCGCCCTGGCCGTTGACGCCGCCGAGGATCCCGCGGAAAAGTCCGGCGCCACCGGTTGCGATCCGGGCCCGGACTCCGAATTCGAGAACCTGCTGACCGAAGCCGACCTCGTGCCCGACGTACACGCCGCCACCAGCGCCGACAAGAAGGATTCCGTATGACCTCCGCCAGCCCCGCCGCAGAAAACTCCGGCATCACCTACGCCTCCGCCGGCGTGGACGTTGAAGCCGGGGACCGCGCCGTCGAGCTCATGAAGGATGCCGTCAAGGCGACCCACAACTCCTCGGTGATCGGCGGGGTGGGCGGCTTCGCGGGCCTCTACGATGTCTCCAGGCTGCTGACCTACAGGAAGCCGCTGCTGGCCACCTCAACGGACGGCGTGGGCACCAAGGTGGCCATCGCGCAGGCGATGGACATCCACGACACCATCGGGTTCGACCTGGTGGGCATGGTGGTGGACGACATCGTGGTGGTGGGCGCCGAGCCGCTGTACATGACCGACTACATCGCCTGCGGCAAGGTTGTCCCGGAGCGCATCGCCGACATCGTCCGCGGCATCGCCTCCGCCTGCTCCGTAGCCGGCACCGCCCTGGTGGGTGGCGAAACCGCCGAGCACCCCGGTCTGCTGGGCGAGCATGAGTACGACGTTGCCGGTGCAGCCACCGGCGTGGTGGAGGCCGACGCGCTGCTGGGTCCGGACCGGGTCCGCGCCGGGGACGTGGTGATCGGTATGGCCTCCTCCGGGCTGCACTCCAACGGCTACTCCCTGGTCCGCCGCGTCATCAACCATGCCGGCTGGGCGCTGGACCGCCAGGTCTCGGAACTGGGCCGCACCCTGGGTGAGGAACTCCTGGAACCGACCCGCGTCTACGCGGCCGATTGCCTGGACCTGGCCCGCACTTTCCCGGTCAGCGCCGGCGCGGCCGTGCATGGCTTCAGCCACGTGACAGGCGGTGGCCTGGCCGCCAACCTGGCCCGTGTCCTGCCGCAGGGCCTGGTGGCCACGGTTGACCGCGCCACCTGGGAACTGCCGGCCATCTTCAAGCTCGTGTCCGAGCTGGGCAACGTCCCCCTGGCCGACCTGGAGCGCACGCTGAACCTCGGCGTGGGGATGGTGGCCATCGTGTCCCCCGAGGCAGCGGATGCCGCCGTGGCCCGCCTCAACGAGCGCGGGCTGCCGTCCTGGATCATGGGCACCGTCACCGCGGACTCCGATTCGATCGACAAGTCCGGCCCCGATTACGTGCAGGGCGCCAAGGGCGTGGACGGCGGAGCTGTCCGCCTGGTCAACGCCTACGCCTAAAACCCTCCATCAATTGCTGGGTACTTGTCGTTTTCACGCCTGGGAACGACAAGTACTCAGCACTCGATGCCTTTAATCGACTTGGATCAGGTTGAGCACTCCGCCCTGGGGATCCCTTATGGTGGCCAGTGAACCGTCAACAGGGTATTCGTCCGGCTCCACCAGGACCTCGCCGCCTGCTGCCTGGGCCGCCGCTGCCGCCCCTGCAACATCCGCCACGCCGAAATAGACCTGCCAGTCGGCCTGCTCGCCTTCATCGGCAGGAACGACGCCGGCCACCTCGCTGCCGTCGATGAGCAGCGTGCTGTAGCTGCCGCCGTCGTCCTGGGGATACTCGGTGACCTCATGCCCGAACAGCTGCTGGAAGAAGCCGACGGCGGCCGGAGGCTCGGGCGTGAACAGTTCCGCCCAGGCAAGCGCACCGGGCTCGTTGAACAAGCGGCTTCCGAAGTGCGTTCCGGGCTGCCAGATCCCGGTGGTTCCACCGCCGGGAGGGGCCAGGAAGCCAAGCACTCCCGTATCGCCCACCGGCTCCGGGCCGAACAAAGCAGTGCCGCCGGTGTGGCGTGCTTCTTCCAGCACGTCCGCGGCATCCTCGGCGGAGAAGTAGATGTTCCACTTTGCGGCAGTGCCGGCCTCCAACTGGAGGGGGTTTTGCGGTGCGATCGTGGATACCAGCTCTCCGCCCACGAAGGCCTGCGCGTAGCTGCGGCCATCCGGGGTGGGAAAGTCCTGGTAGGTCCAGCCGAAGATACGGCCGTAGAAGTCTTTGGCGGCGGCAACATCCGGGGTCTGCAGATCCGCCCAGCAGGGCTCGCCGTTGGCGTACGTGGTCCGAACAGTCATCCGGTCAGGTTACCAATCCGGTCCGTGAAGCAACACGGAAAGCCCGCTGCCGCACCGGTAATCCGGGGTGGCAGCGGGCTTCGCGCTGTAAGCGGTCACCCGAACCGGGTATCAAAAAGGAGTTCCCGCACATTACCTGCGTCCGCATTGCTGCGGGATCAGTCTGTGCTTGAGCGCCACAGCAGCCGGGCCAGAGCCACGGCGGGCTTGCGACAACTAGCCGATGCGACGGTGGTCAACCTCGTCGTCATCGTCATCCAAATCATCCGCGTACTTATCCACATAAGCCGAATAATCCGGTTCGACCGGCTCATTCGAGTAACGGCTCGTTGAACGACTGGCAGGGCCCGTCAGCTCACGCTGAAGTGCCGAGTAGTCAGTGTTCGGGGAGTAGTACTTGATGTCCCGAGCCTGCTTGGTAGCTTTTGCCTTTTGACGGCCGCGCCCCATGGCGTGACCCCCTTTTGTACTTGGACCGGAGGTGGTCACCTTGGCGATCGGTGAGGCCCCGGAATGTTTGGTCAATTTGTCGTACACCTAGATTACATGCTTTCGGCGGGCCCCGCTTGCCGCCTGGAGGCCCGCATGGCCCGGTGGGGTACCATGACGCACTCCCACCCGCGGGATTCCGGCATTTTTCTTCGGTAGAGTCACCTAAGAACTGCCGATATTATCCGGCCGTTGGCGAGCCGCGGAACCAAACCAGGAGGATGCGCACCCGTGAACCAGCAGGACCTCCCGCCAAAACCGTCCTCGCCGCCGCGCACCGGAGGCCTGCCTAAGATCCCTAACGGAAACGGCACGTCAGCTCCCGCGCCGGAATCCGTCACCTGGTCCCAAACGCCCCACGAGCCCGCCCTGGAAAAGCGCGCCAACAGGCGGCCGGCCTTTTGGAAGGCGCTTCTCGTCGTCGTAATCCTGGCGGTTGCGGGATCGCTGGTGTGGCTTGCCGTGTGGCTGGGCTCTTCCCCGGGCACCCAGGCACCGAAAGCCGCTGCACCGGGTGTGCTGCAGACCGCCGTCACTCCGCCCGCCAGCCCCCAGCCCCTCCCCCGGGAAGGGGTGGCACCCGCCGCGTACGCCGTTGGTGATTGCTTCAAGGACTTCGACCCGCAGGCGCTGACGTCCACGGTGGTGGCCTGTGACACGCCCCATTCGGCGCAGTTGGTGGCCACCCTGCACTACCCGCATGACGCCGAGTATCCGGGTGCGGACCCGCTCAAGGCAAAAGCGCTGGAGGTCTGCCAGGCAGCAAAGCTCAGCCCGGCGGCGAAGCAGTTCCCGCTCAACTACCAGCGCAGTTACCCCAGCACCACCAGCTGGGGATCAGGCGACCGTCGGGTGGACTGCTACGTCGCGGCCGACGGCGGCAACGTGATCAACGCAAGTGTGCTGCCCTGACAGAGAGCCTGCCCGGGCAGCACACCCAAACCGCAGCGCGAGGCTAGTCCTTCCGACGCACCGACAGCCCTGAGCTCGGGGCACCGGTCAGCGTATCGACGCTGGAATCGGTGAGTTCGCCGAAGTCCGGCGCGGTGTCCACCAGGACTGTGTCGCCGTCGCTGATCTCGCCCGCCAGGATGGCCTTCGCCAGCCGGTCGCCGATCTCGCGCTGCACCAGGCGGCGCAGCGGCCGGGCGCCGTAGGCGGGGTCGTAGCCGGACAACGCCAGCCACGCCTTGGCGCCGTCGGTGACATCGAGGGTGAGCCGCCGCTCGTGCAGCCGCCGACCCAGTTCCGCCACATGCAGTTCCACGATGTGCGCCAGTTCCTCCACCGTAAGGGCGTCGAACAGGACCACTTCATCGAGCCGGTTTAGGAACTCCGGCTTGAAGGACGCGTTCACGGTGGCCATCACGGCATTGCGCTTGGCCTCGGCGTTCAACGACTGGTCCACCAGGAACTGGCTGCCCAGGTTGGAGGTCAGCACCAGGATCACGTTGCGGAAGTCCACGGTGCGGCCCTGCCCATCGGTGAGGCGGCCGTCGTCGAGCACCTGCAGGAGGATGTCGAACACCTCGGGGTGCGCCTTCTCCACCTCGTCCAGCAGCACCACGGAGTACGGGCGGCGGCGGACGGCCTCGGTCAGCTGGCCGCCTTCCTCGTAGCCCACGTATCCCGGAGGCGCCCCGACCAGGCGGGCCACGCTGTGCTTCTCGCTGTACTCGGACATGTCGATGCGCACCATGGCACGCTCGTCGTCGAACAGGAAGTCCGCCAGGGCCTTGGCCAGCTCGGTCTTGCCCACGCCTGTGGGGCCCAGGAACAGGAACGAACCGGTAGGGCGGTTGGGGTCGCTGATGCCCGCCCGCGCGCGCCGGACGGCGTCCGACACTGCCTGCACGGCCTTGGCCTGGCCGATCAGGCGCCGGCCCAGCTCCTCCTCCATGTGCAGCAGCTTCTGGCTTTCGCCCTGCAGCATCCGGCCGGCAGGGATGCCCGTCCAGGCCGAGATGACCTCCGCGATGTCTTCCGCGGTCACTTCCTCCGCCACCATCTGCGCCGGCTTGTCCGTGACGGCGGCCTCAGCCTCCGCGGCGGCGTTCAGCTCGCGTTCCAGCGCCGGGATTTCGCCGTAGAGGATCCGCGAAGCCGTCTCCAGGTCACCTTCGCGCTGGGCCTTGTCAGCGGCGGAGCGCAGCTCATCCAGCTTGGCCTTCAGGTCGCCTACCCGGTTGAGGCCGGCCTTCTCGGCTTCCCACCGGGCATTCAGCGCGGAGAGTTCCTCTTCCTTGTCCGCCTTGTCGGCACGGAGTGCGGCCAACCGCTCCACGGACGCGGGGTCCGATTCGCCGCTCAGGGCCAGTTCCTCCATGGTGAGGCGGTCCACCTGCCGGCGGAGCTGGTCGATTTCCTCCGGGGCGGAGTCGATTTCCATGCGGAGGCGTGAAGCCGCCTCATCGACCAGGTCGATGGCCTTGTCCGGCAGCTGCCGGCCGGAAATGTAGCGGTTGGAGAGCGTGGCCGCTGCCACCAGCGCGGAGTCGGCGATGGACACCTTGTGGTGCGCCTCGTAGCGTTCCTTCAGTCCGCGGAGGATGCCGATGGTGTCCTCCACGCTGGGCTCACCTACGTACACCTGCTGGAAGCGGCGCTCCAAAGCCGCGTCCTTCTCGATGTTCTCGCGGTACTCGTCCAGGGTGGTGGCACCGATCAGCCGCAGCTCGCCACGGGCCAGCATGGGCTTGAGCATGTTGCCGGCGTCCATGGAGGAGTCGCCGGTGGCGCCGGCCCCCACCACGGTGTGGATCTCGTCGATGAAGGTGACGATCTGGCCCTCGGAGCCCTTGATTTCCTCAAGCACCGCCTTCAGCCGTTCTTCAAACTCACCACGGTATTTGGCACCGGCAACCATGGAACCCAGATCCAGGGAGATCAGGGTCTTGCCGCGCAGGCTTTCCGGGACGTCCCCGGCCACCATCCGCTGCGCCAGGCCTTCCACTACGGCGGTCTTGCCCACGCCGGGCTCACCGATGAGCACCGGGTTGTTCTTGGTACGCCGGGACAGGACCTGGACCACGCGCCGGATTTCAGAGTCGCGGCCGATCACGGGGTCCAGCTTGCCGGCGCGGGCCATGGCAGTCAGGTCGGTGCCGTACTTCTCAAGTGCCTGGAAGGTGTTTTCCGGGTCCGGGCTGTCCACCTTGCGGTCGCCGCGGACGCCGGGCAGCGCGGCGAGCAGGGCTTCGCGGGAAGCGCCGGCGTCGCGCAGCAGGCGGGCAGCGGCGTCATTGCCGGCGGAGAGGCCCACCAGGAGCACTTCGGTGGACACGAACGAATCGCCCAGCCGGTCAGCCTCCTCCTTGGCGTGCTGGATGGCCTGCAGCGCAGGCCGGGACAGCTGGGCCTGCTGGCTGGAGCCGCCGGACGTTGCGGGCAGGGCCTTGATGGCGCTGCTGGCCTGGACGCTGACGGCGTCGGGGTCGGCCCCGGTCGCACGGAGCAGCGCAACGGCCACGCCCTCCCGCTGGTCCATCAGGGCCTTGAGGAGGTGGGCCGGTTCCACCTGGGGGTTCCCGGCCGTCGAGGCGTTCATTGCGGCGGCGGAAAGAGCCTCCTGGCTCTTGGTGGTGAATTTGACGTCCAAAGAGAGCTCCTTTCGGGGGCTTGTTGACTAAGTTGAGTCTACTACGCTCAACTTTGAACGGGGAGGTCCACTAGCCATGTTTGCCCAAGGCGAAACGGCTGTCCAGAGCCCGAGGACCTTTTAGGAACCGGGGGCCTCCCGGGAACCGGCTCCGGCCCTGTGTTCAGGGCCCTTAGGTTCCGTACACGGACACGGCGGCAGCCTTCACCACGAAGTGCACCGTCATGCCCGGGACGAGGCCCAGGTCCGCGGAAGCGGCAGGCGTGATGTCCGCGGCGAGGCTTCCGGCGCGGACGCGGATCTGGTCGCCGTGCGGCTCCAGATCGGTGATGGTGACGGCCAGCGAGTTCCGGGGGCTTCCATGTGCGTCCGTCAGGAACACGGAAACGGCCGACGGCGGGAAGACGGCGACGCCGGAACCGCCCGGCGTGTGCAGGTGGCCGGGTTCGTCGTCGTGGCCGGTGACCCTGAGGCCGCCATCGGTCCGGACCCCGGTTCCGTCGAGGGTGCCGGCAACGAAGTTCAGTCCGGCAAGCCCGGCGGCGAAAGAGCTTCGCGGGCGCTCCAGGACGGTCCGGGTGAGTCCCTCCTCCGCAATCTTGCCGTCCTGCAGGATCACCACGCGGTCCGCGAGCATCAGCGCATCCAGTACGTCGTGGGTGACGATAATGGCCTGCCGCCCGGCCAGGACGCGCTTGAACAGGCGGCGCAGCAGCGGGGCGGAGTGGATGTCCAGGGCGGCCAGCGGCTCGTCGAGCAGGAGGAGCGCCGGGTCGGCGGCGAGCGCCCGGGCCACGGCGACGCGCTGGGCCTGCCCGCCCGAGAGCTCGGCAGGACGACGCGCGGCAAGATGGTCCGCTTCGGCGTCCGCCAGCAGCCGCAGGGCCTGCTCCTTGGCCTCCCGCCTGGACACGCCGGCACTGCGGGGCCCGAAAGCGACATTCTCCAGGACGTTCAGATGGGGAAAGAGCAGGGGTTCCTGGGCGAGCAGGGCCGTGCCGCGGTCGTGCGGCGGCGACCAGGTGTGCTGTGCCCCATCGAGGTCGAAGAGCGTCCTGCCGTTGAGTTCGGCCCGGCCGCTGTCCGGCCGCAGCAGGCCGGCAATGCTGGACAGCAGGGTCGATTTACCGGCGCCGTTGGGTCCCATGACGGCGACGGTTTCGCCCGGCCGGACGGTGAAGGCCACGTCGAACCCCCGGCCGGCCACGGCTGCCTGGAAGGACAGCGTCACCGTGCGTTCCCTCCTGCCGGAGCAGCCGCCGTCGTGCGTTGTCCTGATCCGGCGCGGCCCGCTGCCGGGCGCCGGTAGGCGAGGGCAACCACCGCCACGGCCACCGCCACCAGCACCAGGGACAGGGCGACGGCGGCGTCCGGGTCCGTTTCGCGCTGCAGGTAGATCTCCAGCGGCAGGGTCCGGGTCACCCCTTGCAGGCTGCCCGCGAAGGTCAGCGTGGCGCCGAATTCTCCCAGGCTCCGCGCGAAGGAGAGGACGGCGCCGGAGGCCAGGCCGGGCAGGACGAGCGGCAGCGTGACACGCCGGAAGACGGTGCCCGGGCGGGCTCCCAGGGTTGCTGCAACCGCCTCGTACCTGGACCCGGAGGTCCGTAACGCGCCTTCCAGGCTCACCACCAGGAAGGGCAGCGCCACGAACGTTTGCGCCAGGACCACTGCCGTGGTGGAAAAGGCGATCTGCAGGCCGAGCACTTCCAGGGTCCGCCCCAGCAGCCCCTGCCGGCCGAACGTGTAGAGCAGGGCGATGCCTCCCACCACCGGGGGAAGCACCAGCGGCAGGAGCACCAGCGAGCGCAGCAGGCCCTGCAGGCGGAACGTGTCCCGCGCAAGGACCAGGGCCAACGGGACGCCCAAAACGATGCACAGCAGGGTGCTCGCGGCCGAAGTCCGCAGGCTCAGCCCCAGCGCCGTCAGCGACGGGCCGGACGTCACCAGCGGAATGAAATGGGCCCAGTCCACCCGCAGCACCATGGCCAGCAGCGGGAGCACGACGACGACGGCAGCCACGACGGCCAGCGCCCGCACCCAGCCGGGGATGCCCGAGTACGCGCTGGTTTGGGTGCGCGGGCGCGCCGCAGGCCTTCCCTGCTGCCGGGCCACCTTCCCTTGCTGCGTCACTTGCTGCCCGCACCCTCGCCGGCCGGGCCGAACCCTGCCGCGGCCAGGACCTGTTGGCCTTCCGGACCGATGACCAGGCTTAGGAAGGCCCTGGCGGTGGCCTTGTTCCGGCCGGTGGCGACACCCGCGATCGGGTAGGTATTGACTGCACCCGCAGCTTCCGGAAACGGGATGCCTTTCGCGCTGGAACCGGCGGCCGTGATGTCCGTGCCGTAGACCAGCCCGGCGTCGGCCTCACCGGAAGTGACCTTGCCCAGGACGTCCGTGACGGCATTCTCCTCGCTCACCGGGTTCAGGGTAAGCCCCGCGGCCTGAGCCACCTTGGCCGTCGCGGCACCGCACGGAACCTGCCGGGCGCAGGTGACCAGTTTGATGCCCGGCCGGGCCAGGTCCTGCAGCGAGGCGATTCCGGCCGGGTTGCCGGGCGGCACGGCGATGGCCAGGGTGTTGGTGGCAAAGTCTTTCGGCGGGCCGTCCGCGAGGCCCGCGTCCTGCACCTTCTTCATGTTGGCCGTGTCTGCTGATGCGAAGACGTCCGCCGGTGCACCCTGGCTGAGCTGGCCGGCCAGGTCCGAGGATCCCGCGAAGCTCAGGGCCACGTGTGTTCCCGGGTATTCCGCTTCGAAAGTGCGGGCGAGCTCGGTAAAGGTGGCTTTGAGGGAGGCGGCGGCAAAAACGGTGACGGTGCCGCTTGGCGTGGTGGCGGCGCCGGGATCCGGGGCATTGCCGGCCTGCGCGCCACATCCGGCGAGCGAAGCCGGCAGGAGGATACCCAAGGCAAGCAGCGCGGCGCAGAAGCGGAGCCTCAGGAAGGGGATGTCCTGCCTGATCATGCCGTGGCCTTCCCTTTCGGGGCCTCGATGATGACAGTTGTTGCCTTGACGACGGCGGTGGCCACGGCGCCTGGCTCGAGGCCCAGTTCGCGGACCGCCTCGCTGCTCATCAGCGACACCACCCGGAAGGGTCCGCACTGCAGTTCCACCTGCGCCATCACTTTGTCCGTGATCACGTTGGTCACCAGGCCCACGAAGCGGTTCCGCGCGGAACTGTTGCCGCGCTTGGGGTCATCCGGGAGCTGGGCCAGCTTCTGCGCGTGGGCCGCCAGTTCCAGCCCGTCGACCGCGAGCCGGCCCGAGCCGTCGCGCAGCGGGTTGAGGGTTCCGTTCTCGGTCCAGCGGCGGACGGTATCGTCGCTCACGCCGAGGAACCGGGCGGCTTCGGAAACGCGGATAAGGGCCATGGACAGATCCTAGTCCGCAAATGCGGCAGCAGAAACAGCATTAGGGCGCAAAGGAGGAGCTGAGCCTGTCCTGTGGACCCCAGGCTTCCGGACACACCGCAGCACTAGACTCGCTTCCATGGCCATTTACATCGACCCGCCGCTGTGGCCTGCACACGGAACCCACTTCTCACACCTGGTCTCGGACGCTTCCCTGGACGAGCTGCATGCCTTCGCTGCCGCCGCCGGGATCCCGGAGCGGGCCTTCGACGGCGACCATTACGACGTACCGGAACGCCGCTTCGAGGAGCTCGTGGCGGCCGGCGCGGTGCCCGTGGAGGCCAGGGTGCTGGTCCGCAGGCTCATCGCGAGTGGACTGCGCATCCCGGCCCGGCGTCGGAACAAGGCGCTGAAGGTCCCGCTCCTGAACCGGTGGGAGGCCATCATGCCGGGCAATGACGCACTGTTCCTGGACCTGCTGGACCGGTGGAGCGAACCACACCGCCACTATCACGGCTGCACGCATTTGCTCTCGGTACTGGAGGCGCTGGACCTGCTCACCGAACCGGACGAGGCGCCGCGGTCCGTGCTGCTGGCCGCCTGGTTCCACGACGCCGTGTACCGCGGGGCCGCCGGCGAGGATGAGGAGGAATCCGCACGGCTTGCCGAGAAACGCCTTACCGAGGCCGGCCTGCCGGAGGAAGAGGTGGCGGAGACGGCGCGGCTGGTCCGGCTGACATCCGACCACCGGCCGGAACCAGGCGACGACGACGGCGCCCTCCTCTGCGACGCGGACCTGTCCGTCCTGGGTGGGGAGCCGGAGGACTACGCCCGGTATGTTGCCGCCGTACGGAAGGACTATGCGCACATCGGTGACGCCGATTTCGCAGCCGGCAGGGCCGCCGTCGTGCGCCAACTGCTGGAACTGGACCCGCTCTTCCACCACGAGCGCGCCCGGGACCTGTGGCTGGACGCGGCGCACCGCAACCTGGAAAGCGAACTGACGTGAACGCGCCCGGCTCCAGCCCGCGGCACACGTTCTCCGCCAATGCCGCGCACCGGCAACTCCCGTTCACGGTCCGGCTGGACTGGGGGCTCGCCGGGGCATTGACGGTGGCGCCCGGGGCGGATATTGCGGTGGTGGTGGACGTGCTGTCCTTCAGTACGTGCGTCAGCGTGGCGCTGGACCGGGGCGCGGAAGTCTTCCCTTACCGGTGGCGGGACACCGGCGCGGAAGACTTCGCTGCCCACCACCAGGCGCAGCTGGCGGGGCCGCGCGACGGCGGCGGGCTGAGCCTGTCCCCGACAAGCTTCAGAGAGGCGGAGGGACTGGAGAGAGTGGTGCTGCCGTCCCCCAACGGTTCGGAACTGTGCCACGCGCTTGCGGGGGAGGTTCCCCTGGTGGCCGCGGTATGCCTGCGGAATGCCGCGGCCACGGCGGAGTGGGTGGCCGGCAATCTTCCGGGCGATGCGGTGGTGGCGGTGGTGGCCGCCGGTGAACGCTGGCCGGACGGCACACTTCGCCCCGCCGTCGAGGACCAGATCGGAGCCGGTGCGTTCATCGCCGGGCTGGTGGCTGCCGGCAAGGGCGGGTATGAAGCCGGTGACGGACGGCACGGCTATGCACCGGAAGCCGTAGCGGCCATGGCTGTCTACGAATCCGCAGAACCGCGCCTGCGGGAGATGCTGCAGCAATGCTCCAGCGGGCGGGAGCCGTCCGGGGCCGGTTACGCCGGGGACGTTGACATCGCCGCGGAACTGGACCAAAGCGATTCGGTGGCCATCCTGCGGAACGGGGCATTCCGGCAGCTTTGAGGAACAGCTTAACCCGCAGACCCGCCGCGGCAGGCCCGGGACGGGCGCCGTCACCGTCGCCGGGAGAGAGTTCAGGAATCCCTGCAGCTGTGCAAAACTGCACGGATGAGCCTGCGCATCCAAGCCATCGCCGTTGATTCGACCGAGCCCGGGATTCCGGCAGCCTTCTGGGAAAAGGCGCTGGGGTGGCGGCGCACCCATGAGGAGGATGACGAAGTCGTGCTGGAGCCGCCGGCGGGCAGCAAGGAAGACGGCGTGGTGCCCGATTTGCTCTTCCTGCGGGTCCCCGAACGGAAAGAGCTCAAGAACCGCCTGCATTTGGATCTCCGGCCCGAGGACCAGGATGCTGAAGTGGCCCGGCTCGAGAAGTTGGGTGCCCGCCAGGTCTCCGTGGGCCAGGGCGCGGCCGCCACGTGGGTGGTCATGGCTGACCCGGACGGCAACGAGTTCTGCGTGCTTCGCGCCCTGAGGCCCGGCGAAGGCGGCTAGCGGTAGGTCCTGACGGGGTAGGTGCTCACAAAGGGGGTACTGGTGGGCACGATCTGCTTGCCGAGCGGCATCAGGGACACCGGGATGAGCTTCAGGTTGGCGATGGCCAGCGGAATGCCGACGATGGTGATGGCCATGGCGAACGCCGTGACCACGTGCCCGATGGCGATCCAGATTCCGGCCACCAGCAGCCAGATCACATTGCCCAGCAGCGAGAAGACACCGGTGCCGCCGGGCTTATCCACCACCATTCGGCCAAAGGGCCACAGGGTGTAGGCGGCGATCCGGAACGAGGCAATGCCCCACGGGATGGTGACGATCAGCAGGCAGCAGACCACACCCGCCAGGAAATAGCCCAGGGCAAGCCACAGGCCGCCGAAAACCAGCCAGATGATGTTCAGAAGTGTCTTCATGCACCCATTGTGCCCCCGCCCCTCCGACAAAAGGGTGGGGGACTCCCCTGATCCTGCCCTGATACTGGTCGTGCCCAGGGGTCCTGCCCGATCCGGTGGCCGGAACTTGGGGCTGCCGCCCTGCCAGCCCAGCCCTGGCAGCCCACCTAGACCGTGGCGGCGTCCTTGGCAGCGTGCACGAAGGCGCGGACCTTGGCCAGGTCCTTCACGCCCCGGGATACTTCAACGCCGGAGGAAACATCCACCCCCCAGGCATGCGCGGCTGCCGATGCCTGGCCCACGTTCCCGGGTTCAAGTCCACCGGCGAGCAGCCAGTTGCGCCCTTGCAGCGCGGGCAGCGCAGCCACGGAGGCGTAGTCCCAGGACTCGCCGGATCCGGGCACCGCTGCATCAATCAGGAGCAGGTCCTCGCCCCAGTCCTCGAAATCATCCTGGGCAGCACCCATGGTGATGGCCCTGATCAGCTTCATGCCGGCGTCGTGCACGGTTTTCACGTCCGCGCGGGACCGGCTGCCGTGCAGCTGGATCCATTCCAGGCCCGCCGCCCGGGCGATGGCAATGGCGTCGGCCACCGGTTCGTCGCGGAACACCCCGATCGGGGAGACGGTTTTGGGGACCCCTGCCAGCAGCGAAGCCGCCTGCGACGGCGAGACCACCCGGGGGCTGGCCGTGAGCACGAAACCCACGGCGTCCGCACCGGCATCCACTGCCTCTCGCACCGATTCGGGCGTGCTGAGACCACACACTTTGACGAACATTCCCGGCTCCTTCAGGCTGTTTTCGTGTTGACCCCCCGCAGGAGAGTAGCAGGGACCGGACCCAACTGCGATGCCGCCCACACGCGGCAACTAGGCTGGGCTGATGCAGATCATCCGCTTCGCAGAACTCAAGGCCCAACCGTGGCGCAATGGCGGCGGGGTGACCAGGGAAATCGCACGCCAGGACTCCGAAGACGGCGGCTTTGACTGGCGGGTGAGCATTGCTGACGTTGCCAAGGCAGGAGATTTCACGGCGTTCCCCGGCATGGAGCGCGTCCTGACGGTCATCGAAGGGGAACTGATCCTGCTTTCCGTTGACGGCGCAGAGCAGCCCCTGGAGAAGTACCGTCCCTTCAGGTTCGACGGCGGGGCTGCCACCGCTGCCAAGCTGCCCACCGGGGACATCAGGGACCTGAACGTCATCACCCGGGCGGGGGCCTTCAAGGGCTTCACGTCCATCGTTGAGCTGTCCAGGAAGCGCGCCCACCCGGTGTTCGAGGGGCAGTTCGGTGTGCTGCTGCAAGGGCAGGCGACGGTCAGCCAGGGCGGCGGAGAGCCCATGGAGCTGGGCCGCTACGACACGGTAGTGGGCTCGGACGGCGGCTCTCCCGAAATCCTGGGGCGCGGCTTCCTGGCCGTGGTGTCCATCGACCCGGTGGACACCACCGCGTAAGTACCGGCACCGCTGGTGAGGTTGGGCACCAACGGTGGCTGGCCGCCGTCGTGCGTTGCTACGCTGGAATCCAAGGCTCCGCACCCGAGCCTCCGGACGACGGTTCAGTACCCGGCACGCGACAAGACTGGCCAAAGGATCTGGTCATGTCGTGGATAATCCTCATTCTTTCCGGCGCTCTGGAAGCCGTCTGGGCGGCCGCGCTGCACCGGGCCTCCAAGGTTTCCGGGCGCCGGCGCCTCGCCCCGGCCGCCCTCTTCCTCGTGGCCGTCGCGGCCAGCACCGGCAGCCTTGCCGTCGCCATGCAGTCCATCCCCACCGGCACCGCCTACGCCGTGTGGGTGGGTGTGGGCGTCGTCCTCACTTCCGCCTACGCCATGGCCACCAAAGTGGAACCCCCGACGGCGGCGCGCCTGCTGCTGCTGTCCGGCATCGCCGCGTGCGTGGTTGGCCTGAAGGTGGTGGCGTAATGCTGAAGCGCGCACTCCCGTGGCTGGTGCTCCTGGCGTCCGCGGTCCTGGAAGCAGTCTGGGCCACGGCCCTTGGCCTGTCCGACGGCTTCAGCAAACCCTTGCCTACTGCCGTCTTCGCCGTCACTGCGACCCTGAGCATGCTGGGCCTGGGCATGGCCATCCGCAGCATTCCCCTGGGCACCGCCTACGCCATCTGGGTGGGTATAGGCGCCGCACTCACCGTCGGCTGGGCAATGGCCACCGGCGTGGAGCCCTTCAGCGTGGTGAAACTGCTGTTCATCGCCGGCATCGTGGGCTGCGCGGCCGGCCTGAAGGCGCTGCCGGCCGGAAAAGACGCTCCGGCTGCTCCCAGCAGTGACTAGGCTTTTGCCATGGACTCCCCCGAGATCGCCCAGGCCGTCGACGCGCTGCGGCGCCGCATGGTGCCTGGCACGCGGACCATCCTCGGCATTGCCGGGGCGCCAGGGTCCGGCAAGTCCACTTTCGCAACCTGGCTCCAGGAGCAGTTCAGCCCGGGAACCTCGGTTGTGGTCCCGATGGACGGCTTCCACCTGGGCAACGCGATCATCGAGGGCACGCCGTTGCGTGCGCGGAAGGGCGCCATTGATACGTTCGACGGCGGCGGGTACCTCTCGCTGCTGCGCCGCCTGGCGCGCCGGGACGAGGCAGTGGTGTACGCGCCGGAGTTCCGCCGCACCATCGATGAACCGGTAGCGGCGTCCATCGCCGTCCCGGCCGACGTCCCGCTGGTGATCACCGAGGGCAACTACCTGCTGGCGGACCAGGAGCCATGGAAGGAGGTGCGGGCGCAGCTGGACGAGGTGTGGTTCCTCGAAACCCCGCACGAGCTCCGGCTGCAGCGGCTGGTTGACCGGCATGTGTCGTTCGGGATGGACCCGGAGGCTGCGCTTGCCTGGGCCAGCGGACCCGACGAGGCGAACGCCCGGCTGATCCAGGCAACCCGCCCTGCCGCGGACCGCGTCATACCCTGGCTGTAACGTCATTCTCAGGAAACGAACAGGAGCACCCATGGCTAACGCCCCCACCAACCCCGGCACTACAGTCCAGCTCGGCGACGGCCTGGCCGTCAGCCCCCTCGGGTTCGGCGGCATGGCCCTCACCCCCGTTTACGGCGAGGTGGACCCAGCGGAGGCACTGCAGACGCTGCACCATGCCGTGGACGCCGGTGTCAGCTTCATTGACACAGCCGACATCTACGGCGGCGGCAGCAACGAAGAACTGATTTCCCAGCTGCTCAAGGACCGGCGGGACGAGGTCCAGCTGGCCACTAAGTTCGCGCTGGTGGGCACGCCGACGGACGGCTACACGGACATCAGGGGCGACGCCGGATACGTGCACCAGGCGGTGGAGCGGAGCCTGCAGCGGCTGGGCACGGACGTCATCGACCTCTACTACATGCACCGCCGGGACGTCCGGGTCCCCATCGAAGAGACCGTGGGCGCCATGGCCGAGCTGGTGAAGCAGGGAAAGGTCAAGCACCTGGGCCTGTCCGAAGTGACGGCGCAGGAACTGCAGGACGCCTCGGCGGTCCACCCCATCGCCGCGGTCCAAAGCGAATGGTCCATCTGGAGCCGCGATGTGGAACGCAATGTGGTTCCCGCCGCCGCCAACCTCGGTGTGGGTTTTGTTCCCTACTCTCCGCTGGGCCGCGGGTTCCTCACCGGCACCGTGGACACCTCGAGCCTGGGCGACAAGGACTTCCGCCGGAACATCCCCCGTTTCGCCCCCGATGCCGCAAGCGCCAACCAGGCCGTGGTGGACGCGGTCCGGTCCGTGGCGGACCAGCTGCAGGCCACCCCCGCCCAGGTTGCCTTGGCGTGGCTGCTGGCCCAGGGCAAGCGGCTGGGCCTGCCCGTGGTCCCCATCCCCGGCACCCGCAAGGCCGCCCGCATCGACGAAAACCTCGGCGCACTGTCCCTCGACCTCACCCCGGCGCACCTGGAGGCCCTGGACGCGGCCTCAGACGCCGTCGTCGGCTCCCGTTCCGCGGACCCCAAATGGGTGTCCGAGGGCCGGGAATAACACGCCTTTCACCAATTCCACCGCAAACCCAAAGGAGCCCCATGCCTGCCATCGTGCACTTCGAAGTCCAGATTGACCCCGCCCGCCGCGACGACGCCGCCGCATACCTGTCTGAAACCCTCGCCGCCACCCGTGCCTGGCCCGGAAACCTGGGGATCGAAGCATTGGTGGACGACGCAGATCCGTGCCACATCCTGGTAGTGGAAACCTGGGCCACCACCCAGGACCATGACGACTACGCCGCATGGCGGAAGACGCCGGAGGGGAAGCACAGGCTGGGCGAGGTTCTCGCCGGGACACCGTCAAAGCAGGTTTACTCGGAGACCATGCCGCTCGACCTGCAGCCGTCCCAGGCCTAAGCCCATGGACTCACTTCTCTACGACCTGCCGGCCCTGACCATCCGCAGCATCTCCGTCAGCGAGATGGACAACAACGTGTACTTGCTGACGGCGAAGGAGAGCGGGGCCCAGCTGCTGATTGATGCCGCCGACGACCTTCCCGCCATCCAGCAGTTGCTGGCGGACGGGGCCGCGGACACGACGGCTGTTCCCCGGCTGGCCCTCATCGCAACGACCCACCAGCACTGGGACCACGTGCGGGCGCTGAAGGAGCTGGTGGCGGCTACGGGGGCGCGGACAGCCGCCGGGGCGGACGACGCCGATGCGTTGCCGGTTCCCGTTGACGTCCGGCTCAGGCATGGCGACGTTGGCAACTTCGACGGCTTTGATGTGACGGCAGTCCACCTGCGCGGGCACACCCCCGGTTCAATTGCCTTCGTTTACGAGGACCCGGACGGGCCGGCGCATATCTTCTCCGGTGACTCGCTGTTCCCGGGCGGCGTGGGCAACACGCAGAAGGACCCCGAACGGTTCAACCAGCTCCTGGCCGACGTCACGGAGCGGTTGTTCGGCGCCTACCCGGACTCCGCGGTCATCCATCCCGGCCACGGCAAGCCGACCACTCTTGGTGCAGAGCGGCCGCACCTCGACGAATGGCGCGCCCGCGGCTGGTAGCGGCTCGCCAGCTGCCGCCAAGCCCCACGAGGAGAGGTTTCGGGAACGCATGAAGGATAGTGCCGCGGGTATCGACCGCCAGGACAACGGGACACGGGACACCGGGCAACGGGACCAGGAGCTCACTCCGGATTCGGCTGCCCGGCGAATGGTGCTTGTGGGAACGCTGGCCACGGCCGGGATAGCCATCGCGGTCCTCCTGTGGGCCAAGTGGTACCCCTATGCCCTCAAGATCCCGGCGGTGGCGGACAGCCACTCGTTGGGAAACTCCGTCTTGTCCGGCAAGGCAAGCGCGCCGCCCGCCCCCTCGTGGAACGCGGCTTTTGAGTACAGCCTGGGCTACGTCGGGTCGATCTGGCAGGCGCTGGTGGCCGGCCTGCTCGTTGCAGCGGCGGTGGAGGCGTTTCTTCCCGCCCGCCGGTTGCTCGCGCTGTTCCAGGCCAGGCGTGGCCCGGCTGTGAGCACGGTCTGTGGCGGGCTCCTGTCCATGTCATCAATGATGTGCACATGCTGCGCCGCGCCCGTCGCGTTGAATGTTCGCCGCAGAGGGGTGCCCGTCAGCTCCGCGCTCGCATACTGGCTGGGTAATCCCGTGCTCAATCCGGCAGCCCTGGCATTCATGGCCTTTGTGCTCCCCTGGCAGTTCGTGGCCGTCCGCGTGGGCACCGGCGTGATCCTTGTCTTTGGCGTCACGCTGCTCGTGAGCCGCCTGGCAAAAGGGACCAGCGTCGCCGGACCGGTGGAAGAGCCCGCTGAAACCGTGACTGCCGCGGGCGCAGTCCACAGGTTCGCCAAGGCCCTGGTCCGGTTATCGGTGCGACTCCTGCCGGAGTATGCGGTGGTGGTGATGCTCCTGGGCGCCTTTCGTGGCTGGCTGTTCCCGGAAGCCGGCACGCTCGCGTCCTGGGGCGTGCTCGCCGCCGTCCTGCTCGCCGTCGTCGGAACCCTGTTCGTAATCCCGACCGCCGCGGAAATCCCCATCATCGGCGCGTTGATGGCCGCTGGAGTTGGAATGGTTCCCCTGGCGGCCCTGGTGCTGACCCTGCCCGCGCTAAGCCTGCCGTCGATGCTTATGGTCCGCGGGGCCTTCCCCGGCCGGGTGATCGCAGCCACTGGGGCTGCCGTGATGGGGCTGGGCCTGGCGGGCGCGGTCGCCATGGCGGCGCTGACCTGAGGCACCCGGCAGCCGCGGCCCTGGTCCCTGCTGCCAAACCCGGTTTAACGCACCGAGTGCTCCGCAACTGTCGTTTAGAACCTCCTAAACGACGTTATCGGAGCACTCGATGGGCCAGGCGTTGTTACCGTCCGCGGCGCTCATTCGACGCCGGGGCGGATGCGCGGCGCGGGCCGCTGCGGGCCGGACGGCCTGAGCCGCCGTTGCCCGAGCCGCCATTACCTGAGCTGAACGAACCGCCGGAGGTTCCGCCGGTGTTGGACGACCAGACGGCCTTGCTGCCACCGGTTGCTGCTGCGCGCTGCCCGGTCGCCGGACGACCACTGCGCTGGCCGCCGCCGGAAGCGGGCCGACCACCGGCTGCCGGACGTCCACCGGAAGCGGGGCGCCCGCCTGAGGCCGGGCGGCCGGTGCCGCCGCGCGGGGCGTCGCTGCGGGTGATCCGGGAATCGCCGCGGCCTTCCGCCGCACGTCCGTCCGAACCGCGGCCGGCCGATGAGCGGCCACCTGCCGCGGGGACGTCGTTGCGGTGGGTCGAAGCGGTGCCGCGGCCACGGGCGTTGCGGCGTGCAGCTGCTGCGGCCACCGCGCGGTCCTCGTTCTGCTCGGCGTTGCGGTCGAACGCTGCGCGGGCCTCAGTGCGGCCCTCGAATGCTGCGGCGCGGCGCTCGGCACGCGGAACGTCGCCGCGCACTGCCTCTGCTGCAACCTTGCCGCGTCCGCCGCGGCCGCCACGGCCACCGGCGGTGGGGGCAGCCTGGCGGCGTGCACGCTTGCGTTCCGCGTTGGCTCCGGTGGAGGTGCCGCCACCCTGCTTGGCCGTCTTGGCGGCCATCAGTGCAGCGCGGGTCCGGGGGTCGACCTTTTCGGCGATGTCACCGACGAGCTCGGCCACGATGGGCGAGCTGGCAGTGACGCGTTCGAAGCTGACGTCCACGCCGGCGGCCTTCATGAGCTTCTTCACGTCGGTCTGCTGCTCCGGCAGGGTCAGCGTCACCACGGTGCCGTCGGAACCCGCGCGGGCGGTGCGTCCGGAGCGGTGCAGGTATGCCTTGTGCTCGGTGGGCGGGTCCACGTGGATGACGAGTTCGACGTCGTCAACGTGCACACCGCGGGCGGCGACGTCGGTGGCGACCAGGACGCGGACGTCACCATTGGAGAACTCAGCCAGGTTGCGGTCGCGGGCGTTCTGCGACAGGTTGCCGTGCAGGTCGACGGCGGGGATGCCGGCGTCCGTCAGGGTCTTGGCCAGCTTGCGGGCGTGGTGCTTCGTCCGCATGAACAGGACGCGGCGGCCGGCGCCGGAAGCAAGCTCCACGATCAGTTGCTTCTTGACGGTCTGGTCGTTGACCACCAGCACGTGGTGCTCCATGGTGGTCACCGCGGCCTGCGGGTCATCCACGGAGTGGGTGAGCGGGTTGGACAGGTAGCGCTGGACGATCTTGTCCACGCCGTTGTCCAGAGTGGCGGAGAAGAGCAACCGCTGCCCCTGGCTTGGGGTCATGTCCATAAGCTTCTTGACCACGGGCAGGAAGCCGAGGTCAGCCATGTGGTCGGCCTCGTCCAGGACGGTGATCTCCACGGCCTCGAGGGTGAGGATGCGCTGGCGGATCAGGTCCTCCAGGCGACCGGGGCAGGCGATGACGATGTCGACGCCGGCGCGCAGCGCCTTTTCCTGCCGCGCCTGGGAAATGCCGCCGTAGATCACCGTGGTGTTCAGACCGGCAGCCTTGGCCAGGGGCTCGATGGTGGCGTTGATCTGGGTGGCCAGCTCACGGGTGGGTGCCAGGACCAGGCCCATGGGGCGGCCGGGCTTACGGAAGTGCTTGGCTTCCCGCTCAGCGAGTCTTGCTACAAGCGGGATGGCGAAAGCGATGGTTTTACCGGATCCGGTCCGGCCGCGGCCCAGGACGTCACGTCCGGACAGCGTGTCCGGAAGGGTCTTGACCTGGATGGGAAACGGTTCAACGATTCCCTGCGCGGAAAGGGTGTCTGCAAGGGCCTTGGGAGTACCGAGGGCAGCAAAAGTAGTCATGTAGTTCTTTACGGTCTTTCTGGCGGTATCCGGGCGGATATCGGCCCCCGATGCCGGTTGGACCAGGGGTTTCGCCGAAGAAAAGTCAGGTGATCAACCGGGCGCTGTAAATAGGGACAGCCGGCCGGGACCAAATGGAACGCGTTCATCGACGCAGGATGTGCCTCTCACATGAAGAAAGCCCACTCCCCGGAAAGGATCTCCAGATCAGGAGCAGGCGGCATCACTGCACATCAAGTTCCACCAGTCTACCATCCCGGCGCCCGGCGTCCTTCCGCGGCGTTGCCATGGGAGCCCCGGCGGGGCAGTGTTGACCCATGAACGAGCACCCGGAGGAGCAACAGGAAACGCACCGGCAGGAAGCGCAGGGGCACCGGCCCCAAGGGGACGAAGCGCCCTGGAATCAAGCGCACGACGGCGGCAGCGCGCCCGAGGCGGCGGGCGGCAGCATTGATGCCGCATCGGTCTGAGACGAGCGGTACCGCACCAAGGCGCGGCTCTGGAGCGGGAAGCCCAACCCGCAGCTGGTCCGTGAAGCCGGCGGCCTGCGCCCGGGAAAGGCGCTGGAACTGGGCTGCGGCGAAGGTGCCGACGCCATCTGGCTTGCGCAGCAGGGCTGGTCCGTGACCGCCGTCGACGTTTCCGCCGTAGCCCTGGAACGGGCGCACTCGCACGAACTGGCCGAGCTGGAACGGGAAAGCGTGCAGGCGTCCAACGGTGGGATCGGAAGCCGGATCACGTGGCAGCTGGCGGACCTGACGCAGTGGCAGCCGGAGGCGTTGTACGACCTGGTGACGTCGCAGTTCCTGCACTCCCAGGAGCTCGACTGGCGGATTCCGCTGCGGACCGCCGCCGGAGCCGTGAAGCCGGGCGGGACGCTGCTGGTGGTGGGCCACCATCCTGACCGGCTGCCGCCCTGGGGCCCAGCGCACCATCATGCGGGCATGTTCTACACCGCCGACCAGCTGGTACAGGAGCTCGGGCTGGACCGGCTCGATTCAAATGGCCGCCCGGAGTGGCAGCTGGAAGTCCTCACTTCACGGGAACGCCCCGTGACCGGACCGGAAGGGCAGGAAGCCACCATCGCCGACGTCGTCCTCCGCGCAACGCGCCTCGCCTGACCGCCCCTCAGGGCGTACGGCTGGTTCAGGGCGTGCGGCTGGTTGAGGGCGTACGCCCGGTAACCCGGGGCGCCACCAGCGCCGCGCCCACTCCGATGGCCGCAGTGAAGGCGAAGACACCCGCGAAGGACTGGACCGCCGTCGTAAATGCCGCGAAGACTATCCCGGTGGTGGCCAGCGACAGCGCTCCGCCCAGGGAGTCGGAAATGGACATGGCCGAGCTGTTGAAGCCTTCGTTCTCCTTGGTGGAGAGCGCCAGGGTCATCACGCTGAGGCGCGGGTAGAGCAGGCCCATGCCACCGCCCGCCAAGACCCAGCCCGCGATGGCGATGGCAGCGGGCCAGTGCAGCGCCGTGGTGGCCAGGGCCAGGAGCACCGCCGCCAGGACCATCAGCGAGCCGGTCTGCACCGCGCTTTGGTGCGGCAGCTTGGAACCGAGCCGGCCCTGGACCGCCGCTGCACCGGCCCAGGCCAGCGCTCCTCCGGTCAGGGTCAGGCCAGCCAGGGTGGGCGGGAACGCGTACTGGTCGATCAACAGGTAGGGAAGGTAGACCTCCGCACCAAAGAAGGAAGCCGAAGCCAGCCCGCGTGCCAGGATCACGCTGGGCAGCCCGCGGCGGGCAGCAAGGGTGCCGTGGGGCACCAACGGCCGGACGGCCACCAGGGCAAGGACGACGGCGGCCGATGCCAGGAGTGCCGTGGCGGCGGGGAACGAGGGGATGCTGACCTCGGCCGAGAGGTTGAGGCCCAGCACCGCGAGCGCGGCCAGCGCCGCCCACCCGAGCCGGCCCAGGGCCCAGGGGGGGACGGGGTGGGCTGGCTGACCGGCCCCTTGGGGCGCGCCTGCCTCTTCAGGTTCATCCAGGCCCCGGAGCACCGGCACGATCATCACCAGCGCGGGAATGACCAGGCCCACCACGCCCAGGAACACCCAATGCCAGCTGAACACCTGTGCCACCACGCCCGCGGCGAAGGGCCCCACCAGTGAAGGGACCACCCACGCGGCCGAAAAGGCAGCGAAGATCCTGGGATGGAGCGGGCCGGGAAAGAACCGCGCAACCAGCACGTACAGCGCCACGGTAAGGGCGCCGCCGCCGAGCCCTTGGACCAGGCGGCCTGCGACGAGCATCGGCATCGACACCGAGCTGCCCGCAATCAGGAGTCCCAGCACGAACAGTGAGACAGAGGCGTACAACGGCATGGCTGGCCCGCGCCGGTCGGACCAGTTGCCGGCTCCCACCATGCCAATCACACCGGTGGCCAGCGGCCCGGCGAAGGCTAGCGCGTAGAGGCTGCCGCCGTTCAGCTCCCGGCTGACCAGCGGCATGATGGTGGTGACGGCCAGGGACTCAAAAGCGGCAAGGAACACCAGGGCGCACGTGCCGATGGTCACCCACAGATACGGGGGCCGGAAGATCCCGGTGGCGGGATGGGCGGCCGGAAGGGTGGAGTCCCGCACGGCAGTTCCTACCCCACGAACCGGTTCCGGCCTGAGCGGTAGCCGAAGACCGCCGCGAGCAGGCCCACCACCGTGAACAGGATGCCGGCGGGCACGAACGAGCCTGTGGCCTGGTGCAACTGCCCCACCATGAGCGTCCCCGTGGAGCCCACCCCGTAGCCAACACCCTGCATCATGCCGGACAGGTGGGCGGCGGTATGCCCGTCACGGGTGCGGAGCATGATCAGGGTCAGTGCGCAAGCCGTGAGGCTGCCCTGGCCCAGGCCAAGCAGCCCGGCCCACACCCAAATGAGATCGAGCGGACCCAGGATGCTAAGCGCGAACCCGGCGCCGGTCATCAACGCCACTACGGTATTGATGGCCCGCTGGTCCCGGAACCTCGCGGCCAAGGCCGGCGCGAACAGCGAACCCAGCATCTGCAGCACGATGCACACGGCGACGATCAGCCCTGCCGTGGCACCGTCCACGCCCCTGTCGCGGAGGATGGGCGCCAGCCAGGCGAACCCGCTGAAGGACATCATGGCCTGCAGCACCATGAAGATGGTCACCTGCCAGGCGACCGGGGAACGCCACACATTGACGCCGTCCCTGACCGCCTGGTGCCGGACAGTTTCCTGCCGGACGGCTACGGGCAGGAACAGCAAAAGGACGACGGCGGCGGGCAGCGCCCACACCCACAGCGCCTTGGTCCACTCCCCCGTCGCCGTGTAGACCGGGTACGTGAATCCGGCTCCCAGGGCGGCGGACGCACAGATGGCGGTGGTGTAGAGGCCGCCCATGAGGCCCAGCCGGTGGGGGAAGTCGCGCTTCACCAGGCCGGGGAGCAGCACATTGCACAGTGCGATGGCGGCCCCGCAGGCAGCCGTGCCAACCAGGAGGGCAGGCAGGTGGCCGGCCCCGCCCGTGCCTGCCCCGGTGTCCACGGGCCGCAGCAGCAGCCCGGCGGTCAGCAACGCCATGGCCCCCAAAAGCACCCGTTCCGCCCCGAAGCGGCGAGCCAGGACCGGGGCGAGCGGCGCAAACACGCCGAGCAGTGTCACGGGGACGGTGGTCAGCACCACCACGGACCAGCCCGGCAGCGCCGCCTGGGACGTCACTTCCGGAAGGACTGCGGAGAGGCTGGAAAAGACGCTGCGGAGGTTCAGTCCGATCAGGACCAGGCACACCCCCAAGTAGACCAAGGCACGGCGGCTGCCCACCCGGGTGGGTGCCGCCGCCGGGAGTTCATCGATTTCTGCGTCCACCAGGGTGCTGAGGTCCATCAGGCTGCTGCCGCTCCGGGCCCGGCCCTGTGCGTCCCCCGCGGCTGTCATCCGCCGCTGCTTACTTGCCCCGGCATTCATTGCGTCCTTCATGGGCCCATTCTCGCAGGAGAGCGCGGATGCAGGTTTTCCACATAGGGGAAGAGGCGGCTTCTGGCTTCCCCTGCAACTTCGTAGGTTGAAAGCAGCCGCGGCCACGCACATGGCTGCATCAACCGATGGGAGCACCATGGAAACCACGCCGCAACCGGAACCCGGCCCGGGATCGACGGAAAGCCGACTGGCGGAAGGTGCGTCGCTGGACGGTAGATCGATGAACGGTGCATCGCAGGCCAGTAGATCCGTGGACGCTGCATCGAAGGGAAGCGCACCGCCGGGCGGGCCGGGATCGCCTCCCCGGCAGGGAGGCCCTGGCCAGCCTCAGCCAGGTGCGCCCAGGCATAAAGGGGCCGACAGCCTGGTCCTGGCGATCCTTGCCCCTGCAAGCATGATCCTCACGGCACCTGTATCCATGTTCGCCATGTTGATGACGTATTCGTCCAACGGCTCTTCCAGCAGGCCCTGGGTGACTCCCCTGGTGCTGTTCAGCCTTCCGCTCCTCTTTGCTTCTCTCGCCCTGCGACGGGCCATCCCTGCCCTAAAGCGGTCGCCACAGGGATCCGGTGACCGCTCCGCTGCGGCGGTTGCGCTGTGTCTTGGCGGTCTGGTCTATGCCCTGGCACTGGGTCCGGCGTTGGACAACGTGGGGGTGTTCTGACCCCTCCGATCCGGAGCAGTCTCGCGGCGCTATTCTGGAAGGGATGAGCGAATCCCCTGAAAACCCCCAGCAGCCGCATGTCCCGAGGCCCGTGACGCCCGGAACCCAGGCCTCCTTTGGCACCTATGGCGGCCGCCCGGTCAGCTTCGTGCGCCGCGGCACCCGATTGCAGGGCCGGAGGCAAGCTGCCTGGGCCGAGCATGCCGAGCGGTGGGCCGTCGACGTACCAAGGCACGTGGCCAACACCTCGGTCCACCCCGACTACGTCTTTGACGCTGCGGCTGAATTCGGCCGTGACGCCCCGCTCATCGTCGAGATTGGCTCGGGCCTTGGCGATGCCATCTGCCATGCAGCCGAACAGAACCCGGACACGAACTTTCTGGCCGTGGAGGTCTACACCCCGGGCCTGGCCAACACCATCATCAAGATCAACAGCCGGGGCCTGAACAATGTCAGGGTGGTGGAGGCAAACGCTCCGGAGGTACTGGCCACCATGCTGCCCGAAGGCTCGGTCAGTGAATTGTGGGTCTTCTTCCCGGACCCGTGGCACAAGTCGCGGCATCACAAGCGCCGGCTCATCCAGCCTGAGTTCGCAGAGCTGGCGGCGCGGGCCCTGAAACAGGGGGGCCTATTCCGGATCGCCACCGACTGGTCCAACTATGCCGTCCACGTCCGCGACGTGATGGCAGCTTCAATGGACTTCGAGAACCTGCACACCGGCGAGCGCCGCGGCCCCGAAAGCCCGCTGACCCAGGTGTGGCAGTCCGGCGTTGAATCCGTGGTGGGCGGCGCGCCCGTCCGCGAGGGACGCGCGCCCGTGAGCACGGAACACACCGGCCCCAACGAAGGCGTGGACGAAACGGGCGGCTGGGCACCCCGCTTCGAGGGCCGGATCAGGACCAGCTTTGAGGCAAAGGCACACGAGGCCGGCAGGTTGATCTTCGACCTCTGCTACCGCCGCCGTTGAACGCTGAACCTGCCTGGGCGGTGCATCCCGGCCAGTCCGGGCAGGACTTTCAGCCGACGCTGATGGAGCCCACGATCTCCTTGAGCATGTCCAGCCGGGGTTCTGCCTCCGGGTTCAGGTAGGGCCAGATGACCACTACGCCAATGAACCGCCCCCTTTCCCACACGCCTACCGTGGCTGCCACCTTGGCCGGCCCACCGTCGTCGTCATATCCCACAACCACGGCGTAGGCAGCCTTGCCGGGCAGGTTCAGCTCGCCCTCCGCCAGGAGGGTCCCGCCCCGGTCCTCAAGGTAGAAGCCCGCCATCAGGTGCGCCCAGCCGTTGGCCTGCGGGGCGTCCTGCACGGAGGTGTCGTCCTTGATCACGGTGACCAGCACGCCGTTCAGCAGGCCGTACTGTTCGCTGTTGGGCCCGGCCGTGGAGTCGCCCAGGACCTGGGTGTGCTCGGGGAAGTCTGCGGTGAAGCCCAGCGGGGATTCGATGTGCACTGACATGGGTTTCAGAGCCTCTCGAGCTTGGTGTCGTTGGGGACCTTATAGTACGTGGAGACGTTGGTGGTGGCCTGGTTCTCGGTCTTGACCTCCACCTCGCCCATCTTCACGTCAAAGCCTGCCTCGTTGGTGGCCGTCACAACCGAGTTCACCTGGACGGTGGCGGAACCGGCCTCATAGAGCCGTGCCGCGTCACGGGCTGCGCCGGTGTCATTCCCCAGGGCAACGTTGCGCAGGTAGCTGTCGATGATGGGCCGGTTCTCCGGAGAGTAATCCACGTCGATCTTGACGCTGCCCTGCGTCCCTGCCGTGACGGTGGAATCGAATTTGGCGGCTTCTGTCTTCACACCGGAGGTGACGCCCTGCGCCACGGTGCCGTCCATGGACACCGAGACGGAATCGATGTTGTTGCTCTTGTCCATGTTGACCTGCAAGCCCCCCTTTCCGGAGGCTTCGAAGACCCTGCCGTCAAGCTTGAGCTGGCCCTGCGCGGAGATTTCACCGCTGGCGGTGGAGGTTCCGTCCGTCAGGTTCCGCTCATAGGCAAGGTCCAGTTTTGCCCCGCCCGAGGCCGTGCCGGCCTCACCCTCTGCATCGAGCGAGAACGTGCCCTTGGCCTTGTCCGCCTGTCCCATGGAGCCGTTGTCCTTGGCAGCGTCATTGATGGTGTCCAGGACGTACCCGGGAGGGTTGCCCGCCACATCCTTGATCTCGCCGATGCTGTCCGGCGGCAGGTCCCGGTACATCTGTTCGCGGGCAGCCATGGCTTCCTCCACGCTGCCGAAGGTGTACTCGCGGGATACCTCGCCGGTCAGGGTGGCCCCCGCCGTGCCGGTGGTGTCATTCACGCCCAGGCCCAGGTTTCCGTACACCTTCATGGTGGCGGACCCGTCGGCGTTCTCCACCACCTCGGTCCCCACTTCGGCACCGCCATGGACCCAGGCGACCCGGGCTTCGATGGAGGCCTTGCCCGTCTCCGAGTAGACCGGGATGTCCGCCTTGGCCAGCTCCTGGAGGTGCTGTTTGGCCAGTTGCTGTGCGGCCGCGGGGATGCCCCCGTCCATGCGCATGAGGTCCTCGGCGAAGGGGCCGTCGCTGCCTTCGCCCTCGATCAGGTATCTGCGGTCGGCGTCGGACAGTCCGGCCCACCACTTCGCCTGCTCTTCGGGGCTGGCGTTGAGCATCCGGTCCAGCCCCGACGCCAGTTCGCGGTGGTGCTCCGCGAGCTCCCTGGCGGCTTCGGCCTTTTCCTGGAACCAATCCTTGGCCTGCGCCGCCAAAGAAGTAATCCTGTCCCAGGCGCTGCCGCCGGAGCCGTCGCTTCCGCGGGTGGAAGCTTTCTCCTGTTCATCGGCGTGTTTCATCAGGATTTTGGAGTTTTCCCGCAGGCTGGCGACGACTTTGTCCAGGCTGGGGCGGTGGCTGGCGCTCCATTCCTGGCGGAAGCGTTCACCGTCCCTGCCCTTCCACGGTGCGGACTGGATCTGGCTGTGCAGTGAACCGGCCCGGCTGCTCAACAGGGATGCTGCCTGGTCGGCCGCCTTGGCCAGCGCCCGCAGCTGGCTGATGTCTGCGCCGTAAAAAGTCATGGTTTCCCCCGGGAAAAGTGTGCGGTGCCTGTCGATCGCTGGTCCTTATGGTTGCACAGGTACCGGACGCGGGCGATGGGGATCCCTCCCCATCGCCCGGCGGTCCGGGCGCGGACAGTGCCGGGAGCCGACTGTTCCGCATCCCGGCCGGCATGGCACGATTGCCCTTGTACGAAGGGCACGCACACCAGCGCACTACCGCGCCTGCTCAAAGGAAAGACGATAAAAGAAGAACTCAAACAGGTGGTCGAGAAGGCCGAGGACGTCACGAATTCGCGCATCCTCGAGTTCCTGGCCCGGGCCGGGTTTGCCGTTAGCGGCATCCTGCACCTGCTGGTGGGTGCCATTGCCGTCCGGCTGGCCGTGGGCGGCACGGGCAATGCCGATTTCAGCGGCGCGATGGCCGAGCTGGCAACCATGCCTGTGGGCCCGTTTCTGCTATGGGGCAGCTTCGCGGCCTGCGCCGCGTTGTCGCTCTGGCAGACCGGCGATGCAATTTTCGACTTCAACCACCAGGCCACCAGAAAAAAGATCAAGAACAAGGCCAAGGCCGCCCTGCAGGCGGTCGTGTACGCCGTCCTGGCCGTGACTGTTTGGCACTTCGTAACGGGCTCCGGGACTGGCGGGGACAACCGCAAGGCCGCCAGCGACTTCACTATCGCCATGGTGCAGGCCCCGGGCGGGGTGGCATTGCTCGTCCTGATCGGATTGGCCGTGGCGGTCGCGGGCGTGGCCTACGGCATGCGGGGCCCCAACAAATCCTTCGAGAAGCACCTGCGGATGCCGGCCTCCGGGACGGCTCGTACAGCGGTGGTGACCCTGGGGGTTGCGGGATACCTGGCCAAGGGCATGGTGCTGCTGCTGACCGGCCTGCTCATCGTGATTGCCACCATCAAGGAACATCCGGAGGACTCCACCGGTCTGGACGGCGGGCTGCGTGCCCTTCGGGACCAACCGATGGGCCCCTATCTCCTGGCCGCGGTGGGAGCCGGGCTGGTCTGCTACGGCGCGTACATGATCATGCGCGCCCGGCTGGCCAAAATGACCAAATAGCCGGCTGCAGTGTGATGAGGTGGGGGAATGCCGCAGGTACGTGCCGAACGCCTCATCCGAATCGATCCGGAGACCGCATTCGCCTTTTCCCAGACCACCGGAGAGTTCCGCCTCAAGTGGGACCCCTTCATCTCCGCACAGGCTTTCCTGGACGGAGCGCAGGCAGCAGGCAAGGGCGTCCGCACCCGCACCAGGTCGCGCCTTGGCCTGACGATGGTCAGCCAGTATGTCTCCTACGCGCCGCCGCGGAACGTGGGCATGACCATGGTGTCCGGGCCCTGGTTCTTCAAGAACTTCGGCGGCGGCTGGCGTTTCACCGCTGACGACGACGGCACCCGGGCGGTCTGGAAGTACACCTTTTCCTGCCGGCCGCCCTTGCTGCGGCCCATCATGGAGCGGATCGGCAGTTGGCTGCTGGGCTACGAGATCGAACGGCGGATTGATGCCTTCGCCCGCGCCTGCGAGGACGAGGCCCTGGTCGCGGAGTTCAAGGCACTGGGGACCCGGGACCAGTCGCCGCGCACCTAGGGAACCGTAATCACCGCCACCGCGTGCTGCGCGCCGTCCCGCAGCTCCACGCTTGAGATGCTGCCCAGCTGGATGGGCGTTGCCCCGGTGACCTTGACCTTTCCGCTGGGCGTGGCCGTCCAGGCACAGGCGCGGTCCTCCCCGCCGGCGCGGTCCCGCACCCACAGCGAGAGCGTCCCGTCCGCCGGCAGGCTGCTGCCGCTCACCGCGAGTTCGGTCCCCCACGTCTTCCGCGCCATGTCGATGTTCACCTGCAGCCCTCCCCCGGACACCACCGAATAGGTGGCGTCCGGCTGCGGCGGCCTGGCCAGCAAAGGCCCCACCGCCAGGCCCACCGCCAGGCAGGCAGCGGCGACGGCGCCCGCCAGCGCTGCCCACCGCCGTCGTAATGTCCGACGGCGGCGCGCCAGTTCGTCGAAAAGGCGGACGGGGACGCCGGGGTCAGCCGCCCCGCTGCCGGGAACGTCGGTAAGCGCCACGGCGTCGGGGACGGGAAGCGCGTCCAGAAGCACTGGCACCTTCTCCAGCACGGCAAGTTCCTTGCGGCAGCCGGCGCAGCCCTGCAGATGCGTCTCGAAGAGGGCAAGGTCGGCGGGCTCAAGGCCGCCCAGCACATAGGCCCCCAGCAAGGTGTGTGGGTTGGTGCTCATCGTTCCACCCCCATTTCATCCAGGATGCCCCGCAGGGCCCGGAGGGCGTAATACGCGCGGGACTTGACCGTGCCGCTGGGGATGTTGAGCTGGACAGCCGCCTCGTTGACCGTGAACCGGCGGTAATGCAGGGCCACCAAAACGTCCCGGTGTTCCTTGCTCAGCCGCAGCAGTGCCTCCTCCATCAGGACCCTGTTGAGCAGCTCATCAACGCGGCCCATCACCTCGACGGGATCGGTGGGGCTGCCCTCCAGCGCCTCCCGCGGGCGGCGCTGGCTGCGTCGGTAGTTATCGATCATGATGTTCCTGGCCGTGCGGTACAAGTAACTGCGGAAGCTGCCGTTGACGTCCGGGGCGTGCTGCCACACGCGGAGCACGGTTTCCTGGACCACGTCCTCCGCGAGCTGCGGATCATGGGTGGCGCTGAGCACGAACCGGCGCAGGGCGTTCCCGTGTTCACGGTAGATGGCCTCCACCACATTGTCGTCGAGCGGCATGCCGCCCCTCCCATCGCTGCCCCGGCACTGCATGGCCCATGTCGCCACACGCGGGCCACTGTGCAGGAACGCCACAGCATCCGGCGCTCCTGGCTGTTACCACGCATGAAGCCTTCCAACGGTTCAACGGCCCTCGCCCGCAATCCCGCTCCACCGCGCTGTGAACCATTCTTTACCCGGCGGCGTGGTAGGGGTAGGTGCCCGGTAATGCGGGGCCGGCGCCCGCTGCGAAGGCAGCAGCGAAGAACGCCACAGCAAAAAACATCAAAGCCAAGGAGCACACCATGAAACACCATCTCGGGCCAGGCCTTGCCATCCTGGCCCTGGCAGCAGCCCTCAGCGGCTGCGGCAGCAGCAGTACAGCCCCGGCCGGAACCAGCCCGGCTACGGGCGCCGCGGGCAGCACAGCCACCGCGTCATCCGGGGCGTCGTCTGCCGGCCCGTCTTCAACCTCCACGTCATCGTCCGCCTCATCGTCCCAGGCAGGCGCCGCCGTCGACCTTAAGACGGCTTCCTCGACGGCGGGCAGCATCGTGGTGGATGCGAAGGGCATGAGCCTCTACTTCTTCACCAAGGACACCAAGGACTCCGGCACCAGCGCCTGCACCGGCTCCTGCCTGGTCTCATGGCCGCCGCTGACCACCAACTCGGGCACACCGGCGGCAGAGGGAGTGACCGGAAAAGTGGGCACCATCAGCACCCCCGACGGGAAGAAGCAGGTGACCCTGAACGGGATGCCGCTGTACTACTTCGCGAAGGACACCAAGCCGGGCGACACCCTTGGCCAGGGCGTGGGCGGTGTGTGGTACCTGTCGGATCCGTCGGGCGCGATGATCAAGGCGCCGGGCCAGGGCTACTAGGCCTGCCCGCTGCCACCCCTACTTGAGGGGTACGTCCGGGACCTTGCCCGGGAGCGGGATTTCCGTGGGCACTGGAACGGGGAGTTTTGGGTTGCCCTGTTCCAGGCCCTTCTTGACATCCCCGTGAACATCCGCGGGCAGGGACGGCTGCGCGGGGACTTCCGCCGGCTTCTGGGCAGGCGCTCCGTGGGTGGGGGTATTTCCGGGCCGGGCAGGAATGCTCGATGGCGCCGCGGCGGCAGGCGCCGAAGCAGGCGCGGTTGCCGCCGGAACGGAGTCCGGGCTGCTGGTCGCCGATGGCCGGGAAGCTGCGGGCCCAGGCGCGGGTACCTGACCGCCGGTGCTGCCCTCAGGTGTGGCGCCGGAGCCCGACACGAAAGTGGTCACGGCATGGTTCAGCTGGCTGAAGGACTCGCGGAAGCCCTGGTCCGAGGCTGCGGCGACAGCACCGCCGGCGGCGAGCGATGCCGCCACGGACAGCGTGGTAAGCGTGATGCGGCGCTTGGCCTTGCGGCGGGCGGCAAGTTCATCGCCAGGCCGGTCCGCGATGGGAAGTACCGTGGTGTCGGCCGGCGTGGCTGCGTGTGATGAACCCGCCATCAACGCCGCGATTTCGGCGGAGGGCGCCGGGGCCTCCGCCGCGAGGGACCTCAGGTCGGCCAAGGCGTCGCGGAGCTGGCCGTCGTCACCCATGCCTGCTTCCAGCAGGAGCTGGTCAACGGCCCCGTGGTTGCGGGATCCTGCGGTGTCACTCATGATTCGCCTGGTTTCTCTTGAGCGTTTGTGCCTTGAGGTTCTGCAGGGCGCGGCGCTGGAGCTGCTTGATCGCTCCGGCGCTCTTGCCCATGATGGCGGCCACCTGGTCGATGGACAGGTCGGCCACGACGCGAAGGGCCAGGACCTCCTGGTGCTCCTCGCTGAGCCCTTCCAGCATCGCCGCGGCTCCGCTGTTCAGTTCCACGGCGTGGTCTTCAGCCGACGGCGTGGTGCGGCCGTCGTACTGGGGGTCGTACGGTGTGAGCTGCGGCCTGCGCTCCAGCCGGCGGTAGTGGTCCACCATGCGGGCGTGGGCAATGGAGAAGATCAGGGACTTGGCGCCCTGCAGGCCACCGGTGAGGTTGCTGATCCGGGGGTAGAAGGCCAGGAACACGTCCTGGGTGACAGCCTCGGGGTCATCGAGTCCGCGCGCCTTGAGGTACCCCTGCACGGGGCCCGCGAAGGTTCGATAGGCAGCAGCGAACAACGCGGCCGGATCGGTTCCGGCTGCGTTGTCGAATATGTCCATCTCTTCTTGGGCCAGAGTGTCTAGCACCAGCGGCTCCTCCATCCCGGGACTCGGCTCAAGCCTTGTCCCGGTCTCCGGTACGGACTGCCAGTCCCCGTGGTCATCCGGCTGCCTCTTGGCGGGTCTTCCAGGGGCGCCCCGGCAAACGTGCGCGACCCCGCCCGGCTGCCTGGACTGCGGCTTGCGAGCCGCAGTCCAGACTAGCGAATGAGCCTTAGCGGGCCGAAACTGAAGAGCTGTGGGCCGTGTTGCCGCCCACAGCCGGGACAGCGGGAACGGCAGGAACAGCGGGGACGGTGGTCTTGCCGTCAACACCCGGAACGGCCGGAACTGCGGGCACAGCGGGAGCGGACGGAACCTCGGGCTTCTCAGCCTGGACGGACACGGACCCCTTGGTTTCGGCGCCGGCCTTCGCGGCGGCGTCAGCCTTGGTCACGACGTCGGCGCAGTAGCTCTTGATGTTCGCGTCGCCCTGGGCTGCGATGGACAGCGAGGAGAATGCCTTGGAGGAAGCGTCCAGGCCGCCGTGGGTGAAGGCGGTGCAGAGGCCCAGGGCCGCGGGGCCGGCGGCGTCAACGGCGGTGTTGGCCTTTGCCGACTCCGTTGCGTCGGCGCTGACCTTTTCGTCCGAAGCCTCAGCGGTAGCGGAAGCCTTGGCGGTGGCGTCCCCGGTGGCTTCTGCGGTCTTCAGGGCGTCGGTCACAGCGGCGGTGGCGGTGGGAGCCGGGGTGGCCTGGGCGTCAGCGGCTGCTTCCGCTGCCAGCTTGGGGGCGGGCGCACCGAAGAGCTCGTGGGCGGTCTGCTGGGCCTGGGTGGGGAGGACGCCCGAGACGGCGGCGGCACCGGTTCCTCCTACTGCCAGGGTTCCGGCAGCCAGGACTCCTGCGGCGACTTTGCTGGTGGCGAGAACGGTGAACACAGACATTTACTTCTCCAAAACCTAGACAACACATTGGGCTGGGCCCGCCGGGCGGGCCCATCACGGACTACATCGCCTGCGGTGGCGGAAAGGTTACGGACGCCCACAATTTTCTTTTTTCTGCCCCCAGATCGCTGGAAAGCTTCCGGATCGCCGGTCCGCTCCGGCGGTGTCACAGCGATCCCGCGATCCGCGAAGCTGCGGCGCCAGCGCCGGCCGTTTTCCTGCCTGCCATGTCAGGAACCCGCGCCGCCATGCGCTGGATGTAGGGCCCTACTTCCTCGTCATCCAGCACCAGGAGGTCCGGCTGGCCGCGCAGCCACCCGGAGTTGAGGGCCGTGACGTTTTCGCGTTCCAGCAGCTCCTCAAACTCGCCGTCAAGCTCCGCCATCCGGAAGACGCCGTCGGAAACGGCACCGGCGCCACGGGCGCTGGACCCAGCCCCGCCGGGCAGCGCAGCGAGGGCCTCCATGGCCAGGTTGAAAAGGTCCAGATGGGCGGCAGCACCCATTGCGGCCATGCCCTCGCGGACCAGTGCGTCGGCGGCACCGGAGCGCCGGCCTGCCATGGCGGCATAGCGTGTGAAGCCGCCGTCCAGCACCTGGCAAAGGTAGAAGTCCACGGCGCAGCTCCGGACGGCAACGGGCGACATCTCGTCCGCGAGCAGCAGGGCATGGTGCATGGCGTTGACGATCGCCGCGTTGGCCTCCACCACCTCTTCGTCCCTGCCGTCGATGCTGCTGCTGGTGAGGACGACGGGCAGGTGCGTGGTGGCCATGGTGATCCTTGGTGGAGGTGGCGGTGCGGCGGACGCCTTTACGGTACGGGGGAAGTGTCACGGCTGGGCCGGGGAGAAATGAACGCCAAGCGAAGTTTTTGGGGCGTGTGGAGAAAGCGCCCGGCAAAGGCCCCCGCTCTGGCGAACTAAGATGGATCAGATAGCCACCCACCGGACCCGGCTCCGCCGTGACCTCCCGAAAGTAGTGCCACCATGCCATCCCAACCGGACGAAAGTGCGGACCTGGCGATACAGACACCTGCCATCAACGACCGCTCACTAGCGGCTGGGCTGGCGTACGCCATGGCCAGCAGGGTCTCCGGCATATCGTTCGACGGCGGCACGGGCCTCATGCTGGGAAAGGTCCGGGGCGGCGCCGAAGTTCCTTATTCCACCACCGCCAAGCTGGTGCGCAAGGCCGGCGGCTGGAGCTGCACCGTTGGCGTTTGCAGTTGCCCGGTCCGGAAGGACTGCAAGCACGTGGCGGCCCTGCTCTTCGCCGCGGAGGACAACCCCTCGGTCCGGATGCAGCTGCTGGCGCCGTCCACGGCAACGCAGGTGTCCCGCGCACCCTCCGCCGCCCTGTCCGACTGGGAGCAGGCCCTCAGCCCGCTGATCTCGCAGCCCGGATCCGCCCCCTCCACCAGCGGCGTTCCCCTGGCCCTGCAGTTCGAGGTGGAGGAACCGCCGCCGCATTTCTCCTACACCGGCCGCCGGGACCCGGTCCGCGGCGTGCGGCAGCTCAAGGTGCGGCCCGTCATCATGGGCGCCAAGGGCAAGTGGATCCGCGGCGACGTTTCCTGGAACACCTTGAGCTACCTGAACTTCCGGCGTGAATCGAACCAGGCGCACGTGGAGTGGCTGCAGGAGTTCCTGGCCGGCCACTCCTCCTCCGCCAGCCGGGTGCACAACTCGGCAGGCCTGTGGCTGAGCCTGAACTCCTACGCCGGGAAGAACCTGTGGAGCCTCCTGTCCGACGCCCGGAAGATCGGGCTCGCCCTGGTCCACTCGCGCGGCACCGAGCCGGTCCGTGTCGCCGAGGCCCCCGCCGCCGTCGGACTTTCCCTGAGCCGCTACGGGGCTCCTGTTGCGGAGCCTGCCGCGGTGGACGCCGTCAAGGTACAGGCGTCCGACGGCGGGCTGGAGCTTTCGCCCACCATCACCGTTGAGGGCGCAGACGTTGATCCGGCCTCGGTGGGAACGATCGGCCGGCCTGTGCACGGGCTGTTCTTCACCTCCGGGGAGGCGTCGCTGCCCGGCGTCCCCGACCCCAACGGAACCATCACGCTGGCGCCGCTGGAGAACGGGCTGAGCGAGGAACTGCTGGCCTTCGTCACGGCGGGAAGCACGCTGCACATTCCCGCCAAAGACGAATCGCGGTTCCTGACCGGTTTCTACCCCAAACTGAAGCAGACGGCCCGCGTGACGGCGCGCGACGAGTCGGTGGAACTGCCCGAACTTGCCGTCCCCACCCTGTCGCTGCTGGCCAACTACGGGGCTGACCACCGGGTGCGGCTGCACTGGGAGTGGCACTACAAGACCGGCAAACTGGTCACGGCGCAGCCGCTGTGGCGTCACCCGGGCGACGCCGGCTACCGGGACGACACCGCCGAGTCCCGCATCCTCGAAGGCGTCGGCCAGCCGTGGAACGTGGTGCCCGCGCTGGGCGAATCCGCCACTGGCGGCTGGGGCACGCCCCGGCTGGCGGCTTCTGCCGAGCTGACGGGCCTGGACACGCTGGCGTTCACGGAGGAAGTACTGCCCCGGCTGCGGGAGGCGCCGGACGTGGATGTCGACACCGTGGGCGAGATCGCCGACTACCGTGAGGCCGAGGAAGCGCCCGTGGTGTCCATCTCCACCAAGGCAACAGAACAGCGGGACTGGTTCGACCTGGGCATCCAGATTTCCCTCGAGGGCCAGCCCGTTTCCTTCGCCGCCGTGTTCTCCGCGTTGGCTGCCGGCCAGACCAAGATGCTGCTGCCCAGCGGAGCCTACTTCTCGCTGGACCTGCCGGAGCTGCACCAGCTGCGGGCGCTGATCGAGGAAGCAAGGTCGCTGCAGGACAACAAGGATGCTCCGCTGCAGATCAGCCGGTTCCAGGCCGGGCTGTGGGACGAGCTGGCGCAGCTGGGGATCGTCGACGAGCAGGCAGCGGCCTGGCGCTCAGCGGTGGGCGGGCTCCTGGAAGGCGGAACGGGCGGGCTGCCGCTGCCGGCGTCCCTCAACGCCGAACTGCGGCCGTACCAGCTGGAGGGGTTTAACTGGCTCAGCTTCCTGTACAAGCACGGGCTGGGCGGCATCCTCGCCGACGACATGGGCCTGGGCAAGACCGTGCAGGCGCTGGCATTGATGTGCGCGGCGAGGGAGCTGGCTGTTGAGGCCCGGTCGTCCGCGGAGAAGCCCGACGACGGTGCTGCCGCCGCCCCTGGTGTGGATGACGCAAACCAGCCGGCCGCCGTCGCGCCTTTCCTGGTGGTGGCGCCCACCAGCGTGGTGGGCAACTGGGCGCTCGAGGCCGCACGCTTCGCCCCCGGCCTCACCGTGCGGACCGTCGGCGAGACCTTCGCCAAGAGCGGCCAGGACGTGGCAGAGGCCCTGGGAGGGGCAGATATCGTGATCACGTCCTACGCCCTGTTCCGGATCGATTACGAGTCCTACGCCTCCCGTACCTGGTCCGGGCTGGTGCTGGACGAGGCGCAGTTCGTGAAGAACCACCAGTCCAAGGCGTACCAGTGCGCGCGCAAGCTGCCGGCGGCGTTCAAGCTGGCCATTACCGGCACGCCCCTGGAGAACAACCTGATGGAGTTCTGGGCGCTGACCTCCATCGTGGCGCCGGGACTCTTCTCGAGCCCCAAGCGCTTCGCCGAGTATTACCAGAAGCCGGTGGAGAAGAACGGCGACAAGGGGCAGCTGGAGAAGCTCCGCCGCCGGGTCAGGCCGCTGATGATGCGCCGCACCAAGGACCAGGTGATCAAGGACCTGCCGCCCAAGCAGGAGCAGGTCCTGGAGGTGGTGCTGAATCCGCGGCACCAGAAGGTGTACCAGACGCACCTGCAACGGGAGCGGCAGAAGATCCTGGGGCTGATCGAGGACGTCAACAAGAACCGGTTCACCATCTTCCAGTCGCTGACGCTGCTCCGGCAGCTGAGCCTGGACGTGTCCTTGGTGGACCCGGCGCTGTCCGCCGTGCGTTCCAGCAAGCTGGACGTCCTGTTCGAGCAGCTGGAGGACCTGGTGGCCGAGGGGCACCGGGCGCTGATTTTCAGCCAGTTCACCGGATTCCTGGGCAAGGTGCGGGAGCGGTTGGACGAGGAGGAGATCGAGTACTGCTACCTCGACGGCGGCACCCGCAACCGGGCCGATGTGGTCAGCGAGTTCAAGAACGGCAGTGCGCCGGTGTTCCTGATCTCGCTGAAGGCCGGCGGTTTCGGGCTCAACCTCACCGAAGCCGACTACGTCTTCCTGCTCGACCCCTGGTGGAACCCCGCCTCCGAGGCGCAGGCGGTGGACCGGACCCACCGCATCGGCCAGGCCCGGAACGTGATGGTGTACCGGCTCGTAGCCAAGGACACCATCGAGGAAAAGGTCATGGCGCTGAAAACCCGGAAGTCGCAGCTGTTCGCGGACGTGATGGAGGGCGACGCCCTGGCCGGCGGCGCCATCACCGCCGAGGACCTGGCGGGGTTGTTCAAGGAGTAGGGGATCCGGGGCCGCGGCTGCCCTGCCCAAAGCGGACACGGATGGTCGGTTGCGACGCGGATAGTCATTTGCGACGCGCGGGTTCCGTTTCGCGGCCCAAATATCCACAGCGTTGGGGAGCCTGCGCAGCGCGGATGCGTTTGCGCGTCGGGAACCGCACCCTATGCTGGTATCCAACCAAAACTACAACGTTGGAGAAGCCGGTGAACCACCAGCAGACAACCGCGCGGACGGCCGCGCAGCCTGCCGTCACAGCACCACCACTCCTGGCGCACCTGCGCCCGGACGCCTTCACCGCCCCCTACCGTGATCCGGTCTGGGACGGGCCCACCGACCCCATCCTCGTTGGGGACAACCTCAAGGGCGAGTGGGTCCTCTTCTACACCCAGCGCCGTGCCACAGCACCGGGACTAACCGGAGTCGAGTGGGTGCACGGCACCGGCGTCGGCGTCGCAAGGTCGTCCGACGGCGGCGCAACCTGGCGTTACCAGGGCACCGTGGAGGGACTGGTCCCGCCCGGAACGGAACTGCCGGCAACCCTCTGGGCGCCCGACGTCGTGCGCATTGACGACCAGTGGATCATGTACCTGACCGTCCTGGGCGGCAGGCGGACGGACTGGACCGGGAAGGCGGAAATCGTCCAGTTCGCCAGCCGGGACTTGGAGAACTGGGAGTACCTGGGCGGCATCGACCTGGACTCGCCGCGGGTGATCGACGCCGCCGTCGCCCAGTGCGGGGACGGCCGGCACCGGCTCTGGTACAAGGATGAGGCCCGGGGCTCCAACACCTACAGCGCGGTCAGCGACACCCCGGAGGACCCGTCGTCGTGGGTCCTGGAAGGGGTTGCCATCCCCGGGCGTCCGCATGAAGGCCCCAAGGTCTTCCCGCTGGGCGGCCACTACTGGATGATCGTGGACGAATGGCGCGGCCAGGCCGTCTATCGCTCCGATGATGCTGCAGACACCTGGGTCCGGCAGGAGCACCTTGGCGGGTTGATCCTCACGGCGCCGGAATCGGTGGACGGAAGGGCCGTCGTCGGGCGCCATGCTGACGTGGTGCCCCTTGCCGGCGGGGCGCCCGGAGAAAGGGCCGACGGCGGCACGCAGCGTGCGCTGCTGGTCTACTTCACGCACCCGTACTGGGGTGGTGAGGACATCGACACCATGGCGCCGGACCCCGGCACGCGCCTCAGCCACGTCCGGGCGGCAGTGCTGGAAGTGCTGGACGGAAACCTGGTCTGCACGGAACACTAGGCACTAAGCCCTCGACGCACAGAAGGGCCAAACCCTGGAACTATAAGCCGGCGGCTGCCGGCACCGGTCCAAGGTTTGGCCCTGACTGTCGGGCTGGGACTAGACCCGCTGCGGTGAGCCCAGCTCCACCGGATCCTCGTCCATCAGATAGGCCAGCTCCGAGTGTGCTGCGAGGTCGATGCCGCGCAGTTCGTCTTCGGGCTTGATGCGGAGACCGCCCATGGCCTTGTCCAGGATCTTGGCGAGGACCCAGGTGATGCCGAAGGAGTAGGCCAACACCGTGACCGTGGCCAGGGCCTGCACGCCCAGCAGTTCAAACCCGCCACCGTAGAAGAGGCCGCTGACGCCGTTCGGAGCCTTGTCCGTGGCGAAGAGGCCAATCAGCAGGGTGCCCAGGATGCCGCCCACCAGGTGGACGCCCACGACGTCGAGTGAGTCGTCGAAGCCCAGGCGGAACTTCCATTCGATGGCCAGTGAGCAGACGGCCCCGGCGATGGCGCCGATAGCCAGTGCCCCCAGCGGGCTCACCGCGCCACAGGCCGGCGTAATAGCCACCAGCGCGGCGACCAGGCCGGAGGCGGCGCCCATACTGGTGGCCGCGCCATGGCGGAACCGTTCCACGAGCGCCCAGGCCAGCAAGCCCGTGGAAGCTGCCACCGCGGTGTTGAGGAAGACCACCGACGCTGACTGGCCGGCGGAGAGGGCGGATCCCGCGTTGAAGCCGAACCAGCCCACCCAGAGCAGGCCTGCACCCAGCAGCACCAAGGGGCGGCTGTGCGGCTTGGCGTGTTCCACCTTGGGCCAGCCGGAGCTCTTGCCCAGGACCAGGGCCAGGGCCAGGGCAGCGGCGCCGGCGTTCATGTGCACCGCGGTGCCGCCGGCGAAGTCGATCGCCTTGATCCCGTTGGCGATCCAGCCACCCACACTGCTGCCGTCGGCCGAATTGAACGCGAAAACCCAGTGGGCGATGGGGAAGTAGACAATGGTGGCCCAAATGCCTGCGAACAGCATCCAGGCGCCGAACTTCATGCGGCCTGCGGCAGCCCCGGCGACGAGCGCGGTGGTGACGCAGGCGAAAAACAGCTGGAACGCGGCAAACAGGATGACCGGGATGGAGGCCGAATCATCCTTGGCCAGCAGCTGCCCCATGCCTGGGAACTCGGTGACGTCACCGATCAGGCCCAGGCCGCCGACAGAGTTCCCGAACGCCATCGAGTACCCGAACAGGGCCCACAGGACGGCCACCAGGCTGGCGCCGCCGACGCACATCATCATCATGTTGAGGATGCGGCGCGACCCCACCATGCCCCCGTAGAACAGGGCCAGGGCGGGGATCATCATGCAAACCAGCGCCGAGCTGGCCAAAATCCAAGCGACATTTCCCGAATCCATGGGAAACCCCTTTCAAGATGCGAACAGGACGGTAACTTGCTGTCAGAGCCGTTCCGCCTGGAGGGACGTGGACGGAGTAACCACGTCCGGCGGAGGGGCGGCTTGTGCCGTCTGGTCTCAATCTATGGCGCCCATTTTTGGTTGGGTTTCAGGGGTGTTAAATGATGGTTTCCGTCATTTGCCCCGGGGTTTCAGCTGTAACGCAGGGCGCAGGAGCACCTGATGTTTCAGCCGCAGGAATACGTGGCAGCCCAGGAGCAAGCGGTTGCAGGACTAGGCTAAGGGAATCCGGGCAGCAAACCACCCCGAAGGAGCCAGCCCTTGAACAGCACGCAGCCCTCCCCCATGCCGCCGACTGAGCTCAGGGTGGGCGTGGTAGGCATCGGCTGGGCCGGCCAACAGCACCTGAAGGCCTACGCCGGGCTGGAAGGCGTCAGCATCGTCTCGCTCGCAGGAATGGAGCAGGAACTCCGGGACTCCCTACAGGCCGAATACTCCATCCCGAACGGCTTCGCCGACTGGGAGGAGATGCTGGACCACGGCGGCCTGGACGCAGTCAGCGTTGCAGTTCCCACCTTCCTGCATGCGCCGGTGGCGATCGCCGCGCTGAAGCGGGGAATCCACGTCTTGAGCGAAAAACCCATCGCGCGCAACGCCGTGGAAGGCCAGGCCATGGTGGACGCGGCACGGGAGGCCAGGCGCGTGCTGGACGTGGCGTTCAACCACCGCCGCCGCGGGGACATCCGGGCCCTCAAGCAGGTCATCGACGACGGCGGCCTGGGCCGCCCCTACTACGCCAAGGCATCCTGGCTGCGCCGCTCCGGCATCCCCACCCTGGGCAGCTGGTTCACCAACCCCGAGCTGTCCGGCGGCGGACCGCTTGCCGACATCGGTGTCCACGCACTGGACTACGCGCTGTACCTCCTGGGCGAACCGAAAGTGGTTGCTGTCTCCGCCGCCACCCACTCCGAGCTCGGGCCGCAGGGCAGGGGCGGCGGAACCCGGTTCACCGCCCAGGCCTCCAGCCACGCATTCGAGGTGGAGGACTTTGCCTCGGCCTTCCTGCGGCTGGAAGGCGGCGCAACACTCGTCGTCGAAGCAAGCTGGGCCACCTACCGGGAAGTGGACGACCAGCTGGAGTTCACGGTCTACGGCACCGACGGCGGCGCCGAACTCAAGGCCCACGGGGCCCCTTTTCCACCCGTTGGCGAGCTCCGTGTGTTCACTGACAAAGACGGCGAATCCGCTGACTATATGCCCGCCGTCGTACCGGGCCGCGCCCACGATGAAGTGGTGGAGGACTTCGTCGCCGCAGTTCGCGGCGGCGCGCAGGTGTGGAGCCGTCACGATGGCTCTCTGGCGCTGTACCGGGCACAGATCATCGACGCCTGCTACCAGTCAGCACTGGAGCAGAGGGAGGTTCGGCTGTAATGGACGGCAAACTGCGGATCCGGGTATGGAACGAGGGCGTGCACGAGGCCAACAACCAGCCGGCCCACATCGGGGAGATCTACCCCGAGGGCATTCACGGCGCCATCGCCGCCGGGCTTCGCTCCCACCTTCCGGACGCGGAGGTCACGACGGCGGTCCTGGCCACGGATGATGAGCACGGCCTTGCGGAGGAGGTGCTGGCGGACACGGACGTCCTGCTCTGGTGGGGCCACATAGCCCATGCCGACGTCAGCGACGCCGTCGTCGAACGCGTCCACCGGCACGTGCTGGGCGGGATGGGGCTGATCGTGCTCCACTCGGGGCATTTCTCGAAGATCTTCACCAAACTGCTGGGGACCAGCTGCTCCCTTGCCTGGCGCAACGACGGCGAGCGCGAGCTGGTGTGGACCGTGAAGCCCTCGCATCCCATCGCGGAAGGCGTGGACAGCCCCATCGTCATCCCGGAACAGGAGATGTACGGGGAACTGTTCGATATCCCGGACCCGGACGACCTGATCTTCATCAGCTCCTTCGCGGGCGGTGAGGTGTTCCGCTCCGGTGTCACGTTCACCCGGGGCAAGGGCCGTATCTTCTACTTCAGCCCTGGGGACCAGGAGTACCCGGTGTACCACCACCCGCAGATCCAGCGCGTCCTGGCCAACGGTGTGGTGTGGGCGGCGCAGCCCGGGTTAGACCGCTCGATCCCTGGTGTCAGCAACCCGGCCCGGGAGCGGTTTGAGGCCGAAAAACGTCATTGACACAGGGTGCGCGCAAGAGCAGATTGAAATCGTTGCAACGCAAGGTTCGGCAGGCTGTGGACGGGCACACCCCGCCCTGCCGTGCCTTTTCCCGGAGCGGCTCAGCGCGCTTGGGTATGAATTTTCATAACCACTCCCTTCCGAGGAGCCAGAAATGCCTGCAGTAACGGTTAAGGATCTTGAATCCAAGTCCTTCAACGAGCCCGACGAAAAGCGCCGGCCACCCAAGACCCAGGTGGACGTGGTGAACATCGGCGGTGCCACCTTGGGCCGCTTCACTTTTGAACCCGGCTGGCGCTGGTCCGAAACAGTCAAGACGGTGGTCCATACGGACAGCTGCCAGGTCAACCACCTGGGCTTCTGCACCGGCGGCACCCTGACCGTACAGCTGGACGACGGGAGCAAAATGACCATCCATGCCGGGGACGCCTACTCCATTCCCGCCGGGCACGACGCCTGGGTGGAAAACGACGAGGCGTACGTCGGCTACGAAATCATCAGTGCAGCCGAGTTCGCCAAGCCCGCCTGACCACAGGAGTGCACAAACTGCTCGCAGTGCAGAAACTCCCAAGGGAGGTCCACAAGGACCTCCCTTTCCTGTTCCCCGGGCCCTACGGTGGAGGGAACACAACGATCGGAGAGCAATGAAAGTCACCGTCATCGGCGGCAGCGGCCACATCGGGTCGTTCCTGGTCCCCCGGCTGGTCCGAGCTGGCCACGAGGTCACCGTCATCAGCCGCGGCAACCGCAAGCCTTACCACGAGGCACCCGAATGGCAGGAGGTGCGCCAGGTCACTGCAGACCGGGAGGCGGAGGACCGCCACGGGACTTTCGGGGACCGGGTTGCTGCCCTGAAGCCGGACGCCGTGGTGGACCTGGTCTGCTTCACCCTTGAATCGGCAGCGTCGCTGGTACAGAGCCTGCGCGGCAAGGTGGGCCACCTGCTGCACTGTGGCTCCGTCTGGCGTTACGGGCAAAGCCTGAAACTGCCCATCAGGGAAAAATCGGATTCGGCCGCGGAGCCTTTCGGCGAGTACGGCATCCAGAAGAACCGGATTGCCCTGATGTTGAAGGAGGAAACGGCGCGCGGCGGACTGGCCACCACCTCGCTGCATCCAGGCCACATCACAGGACCGGGCTGGCATCCGATCGGCCCGCTGGGAAACCTCGACCCCGCCGTATGGCAGACCATTTCCGCCGGCCAGCCCCTCCGGGTCCCCGGCAGCGGTACTGAGCTCATGCACCATGTGCATGCCGACGACGTCGCCCAGGCCTTCGAGAAAGCCATCGCCCAGCGGGAAGCAGCAAGCGGCGAGGACTTCAACATCGTCGCCCCCACAGCGCTGACCGTCCGCGGCTACGCGGACATCGCCGCGGCCTGGTTCGGACACGCCGCCGTGCTGGAAACAGTCCCGTGGGACCGCTTCCGCGAAGACACGACGCGGGACTACGCAGAGTCCACCTGGGGCCACCTTTACCGCAGCCAGTGCTTCAGCATTGAGAAGGCCGCTTCAGTGCTGGGCTACGTGCCGCGGTACGAGCCCGAGCAGGCCATCTTCGAAGCCGTCCAGTGGCTCGTTGACCACGGCCAGCTGCACGTCGCCCGCCCACTGGGCGTCCCTGCCGCCTGAGTGGCTCGCCTGGAGGTCCTGGCAAATTTACCCAAAATGTACGACGGCGGATGGGCACCAAAGTCGAAAGCATGCTTAGTATGGAGGGGTCAGGCTCTGGCTTTGCCAGGGAGAGCACCAACTGTAAGGAGCAACTCCATGGGTTTGGACGACAAGATCGGTAACGCCGCAGAAAAGCTTGGCGGCAAGGGCAAGGAAGCTGCCGGCAGCGCAACGGGCGACGAGAGCCTGAAGGCCGAAGGCAAGACGGACCAGGCAAAATCGGACCTGAAGCAGGCCGGCGAGAACGTCAAGGACGCCTTCAAGAAGGATTAGTCGGCGACACACACAGCAATGGGTGCAGCTCCAGCAGGAGCTGCACCCATTGGCGTTCCTAGGGCTGGTCGCGCTGGTCCCGGAGCTCCTGCAGGAGCTTCAGCTGCTCAGCATTGACCGCCATGAGCATTTCGATCTGGGCGGCAGCGCGGACATCTGTCTCATAGTCATGCTGGGCCATGGCGGAGGCGATGGCGTCCTGGCGCTTGGCCGCGATGAGGAGGATGGCGCCCTGCAGGCCGGCAAGCATGGACAGGAACAGGTTCAGCAGGATGTAGGGATACGGGTCCCATGCATTGTTGGCGAGGAGGTAGGAATTCACTCCTGCCCAGAGCACCATGAAGCCCACGAAGATGCCTACGAAAGGCCAACTGCCCATGCCGTTCCGAAGCCTGTCCGCAGCCTTGTCGCCCGCGCTAAGGCCTTCTTTGTGCCGCCGGTGCCAGTTAACTCTCATCTCAACCATGCGCCCAGAATAAATCCCCGGCGCCCCGGGCAGGGCGGCACCGATGGCGCGGCTTCGATCGCCTAGTGGATGAGCCCCGAGACCAGGTTGATGGTGGTGGCCAGGACAATGGCCCCAAGGAGGTAAGACAGCAGCGCCTGCCGCAGGACCGTGGAACGGATCGCGTTGGTCTTCAGGTCCGTGTCCGAAACCTGGAAGGTCATGCCTACGGTGAAGGCGAGATAGGCAAAGTCCGAGTAGCGGGGCTGGGACTCCTCATTGAAATCGACGCCGGTGCCGTCCCGGTAGTAGATCGCGGCGTACCGGAGGGTGAACAGCGTGTGCACCAGGAACCATGACAGGGCAATGCTGCCCAGGGCCATGGCCACGGTGACATCCTTGGCTCCACCCTGCTCATTGGAGGCGTCAAGCAGGATCAGGGCGACTCCCGCGAAGCTGGCCACCGTGGCGGTGAGGACCAGGGCGTCCGAAAAGACCCGGCCCGGGTCCTCTCTTCGGGCATGCGCCGCAGTGGCCGCGGGCCCCAGGCGCCCAATAACGCTCCACACCCAAACCAGGTAGGTGGCCGAGGCGACTGCCCACCCGAGCGCGGGTGCATAGGCCCAGGCCCCTGAGGGACCGACCAACAGTGCCGCAGCCAGGCCGACGACCAGCATGACCAGCATCCGGAGCCGCGAATGATGTGCGAGGGAGTTGAAGTTCCGGTGGTGGTCGCCGGGAACCGTCATGGACTTCATTCCCCGATCATGGCACGGGAGGCTGGGGCGCGGCTGGATGCCGCTCCCCAGGCTAGATCAGCCCCTGCGCCAGCATGGCGTCGGCCACCTTCACAAACCCTCCGATGTTCGCACCCAGCACGTAATTTCCGGGTTCACCGTACTCGTCAGCGGTGGCGGCGCAGCGGTCGTGGATGCCCACCATGATCTCCGTGAGCCGCTCCTCGGTATGTTCGAAGGACCATGAATCGCGGCTGGCGTTCTGCTGCATCTCCAGGGCCGAGGTAGCCACGCCGCCGGCATTGGCGGCCTTGCCGGGTCCGAACAGCACCCCAGCCTCCTGGAACACCGCCACGGCGTCCCGGGTTGAGGGCATGTTGGCCCCTTCGCCGACAGCCAGCAGGCCACTCCGCACCAGGCGGGCGGCAGCACCGCCGTCGAGCTCGTTTTGCGTGGCGCACGGCAGCGCCACCGTGGCGTCCACGTCCCACACGGACCCGCCGTCCACGTAGGAGACGCCGGCACGGCGTTCCGCGTATTCCTCCAGGCGGCCGCGCTCCACTTCCTTGACGGTGCGGAGGAGTTCGACGTCGATCCCCGCCTCGTCCACCACGTAGCCTGACGAGTCGGAACAGGCCACGACGGTGGCGCCGAGGGCCTGCGCTTTGGCGATCGCGTTGACGGCCACGTTGCCGGAGCCGGACACCACCACGCGCTGGCCGTCGAAGGACGTGCCTCGGGTTTTCAGCATCTCCTGGGTGAAGATGACGGTTCCAAAGCCGGTTGCCTCAGGGCGGACCAGGGATCCGCCCCAGGAGATGCCCTTACCGGTCAGCACGCCGGACTCGTAGCGGTTGGTGATGCGCTTGTACTGGCCGAAGAGGTAGCCGATTTCGCGGCCGCCCACGCCGATGTCGCCCGCCGGGACGTCTGTGTACTCCCCGATGTGCCGGTAGAGCTCGGTCATGAAGGACTGGCAGAACCGCATGACCTCGGCGTCACTGCGGCCGCGGGGGTCAAAGTCGGAGCCGCCCTTGCCGCCGCCGATGGGCATGCCGGTGAGGGCGTTCTTGAAGATCTGCTCGAAGCCGAGGAACTTCACGATCCCCAGGTAAACAGACGGGTGGAAGCGCAGGCCGCCCTTGTAGGGGCCCAGCGCCGAGTTGAACTCCACCCGGAACCCGCGGTTGATCTGGACGCGGCCGGAGTCGTCGGTCCACGGAACCCGGAAGATGATCTGGCGCTCGGGCTCGCAGAGACGCCCAAGGATGGCAGCCTCAAGGAATTCGGGGTGCCTGTCATGGACCGGACCCAGGCTTTCAAACACCTCAACCACCGCCTGGTGGAACTCCGCTTCGCCGGGGTTCCACGCAAGGACAGTGTCCTTGATGGATTCGAGCCGTGCGTCCATGAACAGTTCCTAACGTTGCCGATATGAGGGCCGGCGCAGGAAAGCGCCATCGCTTCAAAGGTTCACGCTTCAACGTATCCGATTACGACCGGGCACCAGTAGGCGGATCCGCGCGCTTCCACTAATCTCCGTAATGTGACAGAAGAATTCCATCATTCGGGAACTATAGAACCTTATTTAAGGTCCGGGAGGAAGCGCTGATGCCCTACATCTGCCTCCTGCTCTCCGGCGCCGCGCTGCTGGTCAACGGACTGGCAACACTCGGCCAACTCCCCCGCCGCGACGCAGCCGTGTTCAGCATGGTGCTCGGTGGCACCCAACTGGTGCTCGGCGTCGGGCATCTTTCGGGGACCGGCGCCGGCAGTGAAGCCCTCATGACGGGCGTCGGCATGTTCCTGTTCGGACTGACCTACGTTTACGCCGGGCTGGACGTCCTGCTGGGGCTTGGCTCAAAGGGACTGGGCTGGTTCTGCGGCATGGTGGCGTTCTTTGGCCTGCTGCTGGCGGGTGCCTGGGTGGGCACCGATCCGCTGCTCGCTGTGCTGTGGGTGTGCTGGTCGGTGCTGTGGGGCCTGCTGTTTGCTTCCTCAGCGCTGGGAGCAGCGCGGCTGGAACCGTTCGCCGGTTGGGCGCTGGTCCTGGCCAGCCAGGTGACGGCCACCGTCCCGGCGTTCCTGGGCTTGGCCGGACTGTGGCCCCGGAGCGGCTTGGTGGCGTGTTTGGCGGCGGCGCTCCTGGCCGGTCTCTTCGTGGCAGCGGGCTTGCTGGCGCGGCGGGGACGGCGCAGTCCTCGCCGGGCCAGTGCAGGCGCCCCGGGGCTGGCTGCGACAGTCAACGACGCTTCGCTCCGTCACGCCGGCGAGCGGGGCAAAACCCGCCTGGCAGACTAACGCAGCGCCTAGGAAGCGGTGACCTCGGCTGCATGCTGCCGCCGGATCCCACGCCTGCTGCTGCGGCCCGTGCGGGCGCTCCAGCGCTGGTGCCGGTACTCGACGTCAATGGGGTGCCCGAAGGCGGCGCTGATGTTTTCGCTGGTGATGACCCCGGCAGCAGGCCCGGCGGCCACTGCCTGCCCGGCCGTGATCAGCAGCGCGTGGCTGGTTGTGGCGGGCAGTTCCTCCAGGTGGTGGGTGACCAGGACTGACGCCATCTGCGGGTGGGTGTAGGCGAGGTCGTCGATGGTTTCCAGCAGTTGCTCCCGGGCAGCGATGTCCAGGCCCGTGCAGGGTTCATCAAGAAGCAGCAGCTCCGGGGAGGAGATAAGGGCCCGGGCAATCAGCGCCCGCCCACGCTCACCCTGGGAGAGGGTGGGCCAGCGCAGACCGGCTTTGTGGGCCAGTCCAAACTGCTCCACGAGCTCATCGGCCTTGGCATACTCGGCGTGGGTGGGCTCCCACCGCGGGGCCAGGTCATTGCTCCCCGTCAGGCCCGTGAGGACAACCTGGCGGACAGTGAGGGGTGACAGGACCTGGTGGCGCGGATTTACGTGGCCGATGGATTGGCGAAGTGCCTTCAGTTCCACCCGCCCCAGGCGTTCGCCAAGCACGGATACCGTTCCGGAACTGGGGTGGTTGACGGCCCCGCACAGCCCCATAAGGGTGCTCTTCCCGGCTCCGTTCGCCCCGAGCAATGCCCAGTGTTCTCCGGCCTTGACCGAGAGCGTGATCCCGCTGATGATGTCGCGGCCGTCCCGGCGAAACGAAACGTCGTCCAGTTCCAGTACCTGGTTGTTCACCGGGCGGTGGTTCATCTTTGGGTCTCCTCAAAGGGTTGGTGTTTCCCCAACTCTCGCGTCCCGTCCCGAATGAATGCAAAAGCGTTCGACATATGGCAGCGGCCGACCGCCCTCAAGGGCAGCCGGCCGTGCATTGCTATGAAGTTTTGTTCCGTTACCGGAGCACTACAGTGCGGTTTCCCTGCAGGATGACCCGGCCTTCGCAGTGCCACTTCACCGCGTTGGAAAGGGCCTTGCATTCCGTGTCGCGGCCGGCGGCCACCAGGTCCTCGGGCCCGTAGGTGTGGTCCACGTCCACAACCTGCTGCGAGATGATGGGCCCCTCGTCCAGCTCCGCGTTCACGTAGTGCGCAGTGGCGCCTACGGTCTTGACGCCGCGCGCATAGGCCTGGTGGTACGGCTTGGCGCCCTTAAAGCTGGGCAGGAACGAGTGGTGGATGTTGATGGCCCGCCCGTCCAGCTTCCGGGTCAGGTCGTCGCTGAGCACCTGCATGTAGCGGGCCAGCACCACGAGCTCAACGTCGAGCCCGTCCACGAGCGCCATCAGCGCGGCTTCCGCTGCGGGTTTCGTGTCGGCAGTGACCGGGATGTGGTGGAACGGGATGCCGTGCCACTCCACCAGGGCCTCGTGGTCCCGGTGGTTGGACACCACCGCCACGATTTCCACGGGCAGCTCGCCAATGCGGGAACGGAACAGCAGGTCGTTAAGGCAGTGCCCGAACTTGGACACCATGATCAGGACCTTACGTTTGGAGCCCTGGCGTTCCAGCTGCCAGCGCATGCCGAACTTGTCGGCCACCGGGGCAAAGGAAGAACGCAGGACCTCCAGCGTGGACTCATCGCCTTCGGAGACGAAGTGGACACGCATGAAGAAGTGGCCTTCGGAGCGCTCCCCGAACTGCTTGTTGTCGATGATGTCGCAGCCGTGCTCCAGCAGGAAGCCTGAGACGGCGTGCACGATGCCGGGCCCTTCCGGGCAGTCAAGGGTCAGGACGTGTTCCACGGTGGTGGGCGCCTTGGGCGCGGGCACGTGGGTTTCAGTAACGGTCATGGCTCAGCACTCGATCACATTCACGGCGAGGCCTCCTCGGGAGGTTTCCTTGTACTTGGTTTTCATGTCGGCTCCGGTGTCCCGCATCGTCTTGATCGCCTTGTCCAGCGAGACCTTGTGGCTGCCGTCCCCGTGCAGGGCCAGACGGGCCGCGTTGATCGCCTTAACGCTGGCGATCGCGTTCCGTTCAATGCACGGGATCTGCACCAGGCCGCCCACGGGGTCGCAGGTCAGGCCCAGGTTGTGCTCGATCCCCACCTCCGCTGCGTTTTCCACCTGCGGGGGCGTTCCGCCAAGCACCTCGCAGAGCCCGGCGGCGGCCATCGAACAGGCAGAACCAACCTCGCCCTGGCAGCCCACTTCGGCACCGGAGATGGAGGCGTTCGTTTTGAACAGGATTCCGACGGCGGCCGCCGCCAGCAGGAAGCGGACCACACCGTCGTCGTCGGCCCCTGGAACAAACTTCACGTAGTAGTGCAGGACGGCCGGCACGATCCCGGCGGCGCCGTTGGTGGGGGCGGTGACGATCCGCCCGCCGGCGGCATTCTCCTCGTTCACGGCCAGCGCGAACAGGTTGACCCATTCCATGGCATGGAGCGCATCTTTGGTGGCCGAATCCGCCGACAGTGTCTTGTACAGGGCCGGTGCGCGCCGGGTCACTTTAAGGCCGCCGGGCAGGATGCCCTCGGCGTTGCAGCCGTTCTGCACACATTCCTTCATCACGGCCCACAGCCCCAGCAGCTGCTCCCGGAGTTCGGCTTCGCTGCGCCAGGTCAGTTCGTTGGCCAGCATGACGTCGGAGATGGACATGCCTTCCCGGCTGCAGATCTGCAGGAGCTCGTCTGCGGTAGAGAACGGGTACGGCAGGACGGTGTCGTCCGCCACCACCTTGTCCCCGCCCCGGGCATCGCCGTCCACCACAAAGCCGCCGCCGATGGAGTAGAAGCTCCGCTCGCTCAGCACGGCGCCGGCGTGGTCCAGGGCCCGGAAGGTCATGCCGTTGGGGTGCGCGGGAAGGGACTTGCGGCGGTGGAGCACCACGTCCTCTTCCCAGTTGAAGTCCACCCGGTGCACCCCGGCGATGTGCAGTTCGGCGTCCAGCGCGGCGGCCGCCACCTGGTCGTCGGCGGTGAAGGTGTCCACGGTTTCCGGGTCAAGGCCCTTCAGCCCCAGGACCACTGCCTTGTCCGAGCCGTGGCCGCGGCCGGTGGCACCAAGGGACCCGAACAGTTCGGTCTGGACCCTGGCGGTGGCGGCCAGCTGCCCGTCGCCCTTCAGCCCGTCAGCGAAAAGCTTGGCTGCACGCATCGGGCCCACCGTGTGTGACGACGAGGGCCCGATGCCAACGGAGAACAGGTCCAGGACGCTGAGCGCCATCAGGGAACCTCTGGCGAGGCGTACTCCCGCATGGCGTCCAGCAGCCACCGGCCCAGGAACTCGGCGAACGAAGCACGCGGGAAGATCCGGAAGGTGTCCTCCCCGGTCTTCCACAGACCGGCGGGGATGTTCGCGATTTCCGTGGAGAAGGCGGTGCCCGTTTTGAACACCCGCGGGTGCAGGTCCAGCGAGCAGCCCTTTTCCAGGACAGCGCGGGCCCGCGGGCCCTTCAGTTCAAAGGTGGTGCGGTTGGCGGAGAGGTCCACCACCTGGCCTGCGTCGCTGCCCAGCGCGTCCCGGAGTGCGGGGATCAGGCCGCCGCCCAGCGACTCGTGTGCCTCGGTGGGTGCCACCACCAGGAACTCGGAGGGGCCCAGCCACAGGACGGAGACGTCGCCGTTGCCGGCCACCGCGCCGGACCCGGCCGGGAGGCCGCCGGTGACAGCGGCCAGCCGCTGCGCCACGTCCGACCCCGCCGCGGCCCGGAGCCCCACCATGGTCAGGAAGGGCAGCTCGGTGAGCTCGACGGTACCGGGCAGGGAGCCTGCCGCGAATGCTTCGGCCAGCTGCCTGGCAGGGCTGATGCGGGCTGCGAGGTTCTTGTCTGCAGAGGTGGGGGATGCTGCTGTTTCAGCCATCTTTACGGGTCCCTTCGGGGTCAAAAAGCACTGTCTCTGCCACAACCACGTCCACCAGCTGGTCGCCGGCGGCTGCCACCAGCGTTTCGCCGATGCGGTTGCGTCCGTTCTTGATCAGGGCCAGGCCAAAGGACCTGCCCAGCGCTGCACTGTGGTAGCTGGAGGTGACGAATCCTTCCATCGGCACCGGACCATAGGCCGGGTTGGTGGAGCGGCCCTTTTCCACCAGCTGCGTGCCTTCCGGCAGGCGCAGCGAGCCGTCCACGGGAAGGACGCTGACCAGGTGCTTGCGGTCCTCACGCTGCGCGTCCGACCGGGAGTAGGAGCGCTTGCCGATGAATTCCTTCGCCTTGGAGACGATCCACTCCATGCCGGCATCCTGCGGGGTGACCGTGCCGTCGGTGTCCTGCCCGACGATCGGGTAGCCCTTTTCGGCGCGGAGCACGTGCATGGTTTCGGTGCCGTACGGGGTGATGTTGAATTCGGCACCGGCCGCCGCCACGGCTTCCCAGGTGTTCAGGCCGTACCAGGCCGGCACGTTGATCTCGTAGGCGAGTTCGCCGGAGAACGAGATCCGGCAGATCCGGGCACGGACGCCGGACGCCAACGTAGTTTCGCGGAAGGTCATGAACGGGAAGGCCTCGGCCTCCAGGCCGCCGTTGGCAGCCAGTTCCGGCGCCACCTTGGCGATGACCTCGCGGGACTTGGGCCCGACGACGGCAATGGTGCTCCACTGCTCGGTCACCGAGGTGCAGTTCACGTCCAGTTCCGGCCACTCGGTCTGCAGCCATTCCTCCAGCCAATCCAGCACCTTGGCGGCGCCGCCGGTGGTGGTGGTCATGAAGTAGGTTTCGTCGTCAACGCGGAGGGTCACGCCGTCGTCGAAGATCATGCCGTCCGGGGTGCACATGACACCGTAGCGTGCCGAGCCCGGGGCGAGCTTCTTGAACGCGTTGGTGTACATGCGGTTGAGGAACTCGCCCGCATCCTTGCCGCGGATCTCGATCTTGCCCAGGGTGGTGGCGTCCATGAACCCTACGGATTCGCGGACCGCAGCGCATTCACGCAGCACGGCGGCGTCCATGTCCTCCCCGGCCTGCGGGTAGTACCAGGGGCGCTTCCACTGTCCGACGTCCTCGAACAGCGCGCCCTTGGCAACGTGCCAGGGGTGGATCGACGTGATGCGGGCGGGGTCGAAGAGTTCGCCGCGCTGGCGTCCGGCCAGTGCCGCGAAGGCCACCGGGGTGAACGGTGCGCGGTAGGTGGTGGTGCCGATGTCGCCGATGCCGCGGGACGCCTCGCCGGCGGTCCGGAGTGCGGCGGCGATGACGCCGATGGCATTGACGCCGGAAGTCTTGCCCTGGTCGTTGGCGGTGCTGATGGAGGTGTACCGCTTGATGTGCTCCACCGAGCGCATGCCGGCGCCGGTGGAGCGGAGGACGTCCGCCACGGACTGGTCGCGCTGGAAGTCCACGAAGTGGTGGTGCCAGTCATCCGGGGTGCCGTTCTCCCCCGGTACCAGCCACAGCTGGCGGGTGGGGGCGGAGGCCTTCGGCGCGCCGAACACGGAAGGTTCGACGGCGGATGCGAACCCGGCGGCGATGGCTGCCCGTGCGCCGGCGGAGATGCCCTCGGCCAGGCAGTCAGCGGTGTCGAAGGAACCGCGGCCGGAGCCGATGGTCTGCTGGTTGGGCACTTCGGTGCTGGGCACGAACGCTGCCAGGTCCTCGTCCCAGCGCAACTTGCCCTGCCGCTGGGAGTGGAGGTGGACCAGCGGGCTCCAGCCGCCGGACACAGCCAGCAGGTCGCAGGCGATCTGTTCGACGCCGGAGGTGAGCTCGCCGTCGTCGTTGATGCTGCGGACGGTGACGCCGTCCAGCCGGCCGTCACTGTCTGCCGACGTGTTGGCAACCGCGCTGCCGATCAGCACCCGGAGCCCGCTTTCGACGGCGGCAGTTGCCACCGCGGTGAGCTGGGGACGGGCGTCCACCACGGCTGCGACCTTGACGCCGGCGGCGGTCAGGTCAGCGGCGGCGGCGTAGGCACTGTCGTTGGTGGTGCTGATGACCACGCGCTTGCCGGCGGCCACGCCGTACCGGTTGAGGTAGCTGCGCACGGCAGAGGCCAGCATGATGCCGGGGCGGTCGTTGTTCTCGAACACCAGGGGACGCTCGTGCGCGCCCGGTGCCAGCACCACCTGGTTGGCACGGATGTGCCAAATCCGCTGGCGGGAGACGCCGGGAGCTGCGGGGGTGGACAGGTGGTCGGTGCGGTTTTGGACGGCGATGACATAGTTGGCGTCGTAGGCACCGAACGCGGTGGTCCGGTTCAGGACCGTTGACTCGGCGCCGGAGACCAATTCAGCTTCAACATCGGCCACCCACTCGAGGGCTGGCTTGCCTTCGATGGTCTCGGCCAGGCCCTCGGCGGTGGAGCCGGAGAGCAGGGAGCCGCCGAGTTCGGGCTGGTCGTCCAGCAGCATGACACGGGCGCCGGTGCGGACAGCGTCTCGCGCCGCGGCAAGGCCGGCGGGGCCGCCGCCGATCACCAGGACGTCGGTGTGGACGTACTTCTTGTCGTATTCAGCGCGGTCGTCTTCCGGGTCAAGCTTGCCCAGGCCATTCAGAAGCGTGGCCTTCAGGCCGTCCACCAGGGAGACGGTGGTGGCGGGGAGCATGGATTCGGCTACGTGGCCGGGAAAGCGGGCTTCCACGCGGACCAGGGCGTTGGCCTCTTCGACTCCGGCGGACATGATGCCGCGGGGACGGTCCTCGTACAGCGAGCTGCCGGCGGCGATGCGGCCGTTGGCCAGCAGGGCCGAGGCCAGGGTGTCGCCGGGGTGGCCGGTGAATTCCTCGCCGTCCACCGTAAAGCGCCAGGAAATGGTGCGGTCGATGCGGCCGCCGGTAGCCAGGCGGGCGTTCTGGGAAGTCACTTGGTCGCTCCTTCCGGGGCGGTGGTGGTCAGGATGCTCGTGGTGGAAGTGCTGGGTCCAGCGGTTCCCGTGGTGGTGCTGTCAGGGGCCGTGCTGGCGGTTCCGGATTCGGGCGTGACCCTCGGGGAACGGTCGGGCCGCGGTGTTCCCATGGGGTAGACGGCCTGGATGTCGTAGCTGACGGTGTCGCGGAGCATGTTGAACCACTGCCGGCAGCCGGTGCTGTGGACCCAGCGCTCGGCGAAGGTGCCTTTGGGGTTCTCGCGGTAGAAGAGGTAGCGGGACCACTCCGTATCGCTGAGTTCATTCGGGTTCTCCGGGTAGGGGACGTGGGCCTGTCCCCCGTAGTGGAATTCGGTTTCGTCCCGCGGGCCGCAGTTGGGGCATGGGATCAGCAGCATGTGCGTTAGTCCTTTTCTGGTGGCGGCGGCTAGTGGGCCACGGCGGCGGCGCCGTGTTCGTCGATGAGGGCGCCGGTTTCGAAGCGTTCCAGCGAGAACGGCGCATTCAGCTTGTGCGGCGCGCCGGTGGCGATGGTGTGCGCAAAGGTCATGCCGGCAGCGGGCGTTCCCTTGAACCCGCCGGTACCCCAGCCGCAGTTCACGAACATGTTCTCCACCGGGGTCAGGCCCACGATCGGCGAGGCGTCCAGGGTGGTGTCCACAATGCCGCCCCAGGTCCGGAGCACGTGGGCCCGGGCGAAGATGGGGAAGAGTTCGACGGCGGCCGCCATCTGCTGCTCGATCACATGGAAGGAGCCGCGCTGGCCGTAGCCGTTGTAGGAGTCCACGCCGGCGCCCATGACCAGTTCACCCTTGTGCGCCTGCGAAACGTAGACGTGGACGTGGTTGGACATGACCACCGTGGGGTGGACAGGCTCGTGCAGTTCGGAGACCAGGGCCTGCAGCGGATGGGACTGGATGGGTAGCTGGAAGCCTGCCATCTCGGCCAAAACCGAGCTGTGGCCGGCGGCGCACAGGCCAACTTTTTCGGTGTTGATGGTGCCGCGGTTGGTCTTGACGCCCACTACGCGGTCGCCGTCCTTGAGGAAGCCGGTCACCTCGCAGTTCTGGATAATGTCCACGCCCATTTCGTCGCACTTGCGGGCGAAGGCCCAGGCCACGTGGTCGTGCTTGGCGATGCCGGCGCGGGGCTGGTAGGTGGCGCCCATGACCGGGTAGCGGATGTTGTCCCGGATGTTCAGGATGGGGCAAAGTTCCTTGACCTGCTGCGGGTCCAGCCATTCGGCGTCCACGCCGTTGAGCTTGTTGGCGCCGACGCGGCGGATGCTTTCGCGCACGTCGCCCAGGGTGTGGGCCAGGTTCATCACGCCGCGCTGGCTGAACAGGAAGTCGTATTCGAGTTCCTCGGGCAGGATCTCCCACAGCTTGAGCGCGTGCTCGTAGATTGCGGCGCTCTCGTCCCAGAGGTAGTTGGAGCGGATGATGGTGGTGTTCCGGGCCATGTTGCCGCCGGCCAGCCAGCCCTTTTCCAGGACGGCGATGTTGGTCATCCCGTGGTTCTTGGCCAGGAAGTAGGCGGTGGCGAGGCCGTGCCCGCCGCCGCCGACGATCACGGCATCGTAGGAGGACTTGGGCTCCGGGTTGCGCCAGAGGAAATCCGGGTGCTCGGGGAGGAGGTCTGCGCTCACTGGGCTGCTCCAATCAGGTCTGCTTCGGCTTCTGCCAGGCTGGCGTCGGCGGTGAGGTGCGGGTACAGGGGGAACTTTTCGGCCAGGGCCGTCACCCGGGAGCGGAGTTCGGCGGCGGTGTCCCCGGGCAGGGTGCCGGTGGACGCCGACGCGATCAGGGCCGTCGCAATGATGTCCGCAACCTCGGTGAACTCGGCGGCGCCGAAACCGCGGGCGGCCAGGGCGGGTGTCCCGATCCGGAGGCCGGAGGAGACCATCGGCGGGCGGGGGTCGAAGGGGACGGCGTTGCGGTTGACGGTGATGCCGATCTGGTGGAGTGCGTCTTCGCCCTGCTGGCCGTCGAGTTCGGAGTGGCGCAGGTCCACCAGGACCAGGTGGACGTCGGTGCCGCCGTTGACCACGGAGATGCCTGCCGCTGCCACGTCTTCCTTGAGGAGACGATCTGCCAGCAGCTTGGCGCCCGCCAGGACGCGCTCCTGGCGCTCCTTGAATTCGGGGGCGGCGGCGAGCTTGAAGGCCACGGCCTTGGCGGCGACCACGTGCTCCAGGGGACCGCCCTGCTGGCCGGGGAACACGGCGCTGTTGATCTTCTTGGCGTATTCCTCCTTGGCGAGGATGACGCCGCCGCGGGGGCCGCCCAGGGTCTTGTGGGTGGTGGTGGTCACCACATCCGCGTAGGGGACGGGGTTGGGGTGCAGGCCTGCGGCCACCAGGCCGGCGAAGTGGGCCATGTCCACCATCAGGTAGGCGCCCACGAGGTCGGCGATCCGGCGGAACTCCGCGAAGTCCAGCTGGCGTGAGTAGGCGGACCAGCCGGCCACGATCAGCTTGGGCTTGTGCTCCAGGGCCAGGGCTTCCACCTCGGCCATATCAATCCGGAGGTCTTCCTCCCGGACGTGGTAGGGAACCACGTTGTAGAGCTTGCCGGAGAAGTTGATCTTCATGCCGTGGGTCAGGTGGCCGCCGTGCGCCAGGGACAGGCCAAGGATGGTGTCGCCGGGGTTCAGCAGGGCGAACATGGCGGCGGCGTTGGCCTGCGCGCCGGAGTGCGGCTGGACATTGGCGAACTCGGCGCCGAACAGGGCCTTCACGCGGTCGATGGCGAGCTGTTCGATGACGTCCACGTGCTCGCAGCCGCCGTAGTAGCGCTTGCCGGGGTAGCCCTCGGCGTACTTGTTGGTGAGGACCGAGCCCTGGGCCTCCATGACGGAGGACGGAGCAAAGTTCTCCGAGGCGATCATTTCCAAGGTGGACTGCTGGCGGTGCAGTTCCCGTGCCACAGCGGCGGCGACGTCGGCGTCGACCGTGGCGAGCGAGGCGTTCAGTACGTCCTGCATTGTTCTCCTTCAAAGCCCTTCGGAGTTACTGATCTATAACTGATCTGTAACTGATATATTAGAACTGTCGTAATAGTATGTTCCAGATCACTTGGACGTCAATAGCACTCCTGGGAAGGCTCGAAATGAGCGTCACATTAGAGAACCACCTGGCCGGGGACGGAGATCTCTCACTCTCCGAACAGGCCTACCGACACCTCCGCGACCGGCTCATCATGCTGGACATCCGGCCAGGCGAGGCGATCAACGACGGCAAGCTGGCCGCCGAACTGGGGATTGGCCGGACGCCGGTCCGGGAAGCACTCAAGCGCCTGGAAAGCGACCATCTTGTGGTCTCATATCCCCGCCGCGGAACGTTCGCCACCATCGTCGACATCACCGAACTCGCCGACGTCTCCGAGCTGCGCGAATCACTGGAGCCCCTGGCGGCACGCCGGGCGGCCAAGCTGGCAACGCCGGCTTTGCGCGCGGAGATTCGCGAGACCGCGGCGGCGATCGCCAAAATGGGGGACGGCTATGATCCCTACGACCTCATGCGGTACGACATCAAAGTCCACCGGCTGATCTACCGGGCCGCGGCCAACGCGCACCTCGAAGACGTCCTGATCCGCTACGACAACCTGGCCACCCGGATCTGGTGCATGGTGTTGGAAAAGGTGCCGTCCGTTGCGTCGCACATCGCCGAGCACGTGGAACTGCTGGAGGCCGTGGCCGACGGCGATTCCGACCGGGCGGGCAAACTCGCCCTGGAGCACGTCACCAGTTTTGAACAGGCCATCCGCAGCGTGCTTTAGTCGTCGTGTCTAAAGCGCAGCTACTGCAGCCGCTGGCGCACTTCCTTCGCGAACTCCATGGTGGTGGCTGATCCGCCGAGGTCCGGAGTGGCCACTCCGTCCGCAAGCGTGGATTCGAAAGCGCTTGTCAGGGACCGCGCTGCCGCCACCTCCCCCAGGTGCTCCAACATCATGGCCGCAGCCCAAAGGGCACCGACCGGGTTAGCGATGCCCTTGCCGGCGATGTCCGGGGCAGAACCGTGAACGGGTTCGAACATCGACGGGAAGCGCCGTTCAGGGTTCAGGTTGGCGCTCGGCGCGATGCCGATGGAGCCGGCGACGCCGGCCACAAGGTCGGACAGGATATCGCCGAACAGATTCGAGGCCACGATGGTGCGAACACTGGTGGGCTTCATGACCAGCCGGGCAGCGAGCGCATCGATGAGCACCTTGTCCACGGTGACGCCCGGGAACTGGGCCACCGTGGAAGCCACCACTTCGTCCCAGAACGGCATGGTGTGGATGATGCCGTTGGATTTGGTGGCTGAGACCAGCGTTCCGCCACGGCCGGCGGCTGCTTGGGCTGCATAGCGCGCCACCCTGCTGATGCCGGCCCTGGTAAACACACTCTCCTGGACGGCGAACTCCGCTTCCGTCCCGGCGCCAAAGCGCCCGCCGATCTGCGAGTATTCGCCCTCAACGTTCTCCCGCACCACCACAATGTCCAGGTCTTCGATGCCCGGCATCGCACCGGTGACGCCGGGCAGCAGCTTCATGGGGCGCAGGTTGATGTACTGGTCGAACTCGCGGCGGATGGGAATCAGCAGTCCCCACAGGGTCACGTCGTCCGGGACGTCAGGGGTTCCCACGGCGCCCAGGAAGATGCCGTCGCCACTGCTGAGCTGCTCAATACCGTCAACCGGCATCATCCTGCCGGTCTTGACGTACAGGTCGCTGTTCCAGTCGCGGACCCGCCAGGTAACGGTAAAGCCGTGCAGCCCGGCCAGGGCGTCCACGCATTCCATGGCCACGTCGGTGACATCCACGCCGATGCCGTCGCCGGGAATTGAGTCGATGGTGAAGTTGCGGCTCATGGGTTTCCTATCATTTCCGGCGTACCTGTATACGGATAAAGCTTAGGCCGGACTTGGCACCACCTGCTCCGGCCCACCGGGGCCCTGCGAAACGTAACCGTCCCGTCGCCGTCGGACGCCTTCCGCATGTGACGTGGAATACTTCCCTACAGGTGAGCGGCCAGGGAGGCCGGAGGAAGTGTGGAAAGGCCGGTCAACATGCAGGAAACGGTTAACGAGGACCAGCAGGCACGCCGGCATGTGCTGTCTGCTGTGTCCCGGGAACGCGGGCTTGGGCTGCGCCCGGACCCGGACTTCGACCGGCGCCTCGAGGAGCACTTTCCCACGCTCCGCAGCCTGTTCCACTCCCTGTACGGCGACCGCAATGACTGGCTGGACCAGCTCACGGACCTGGTCCTCCAATGTGCCCGCTCCTGGCAGGAGCGTTCCCCGGAGCTGAAGGCCCTGGACGCCGAACGCGAAGGGACTCCCGACTGGTTCCAGTCCAACCGGATGCTCGGCGGGGTCTGCTACGTGGACCGCTATGCCGAAAGCCTGGAAGGGGTGCGCGCCCGCATCCCGTACTTCAAGGAACTGGGCCTGACCTACCTGCACCTCATGCCCCTGTTCCTGGCACCCGAACCCCATTCGGACGGCGGCTACGCGGTCTCGAGCTACCGGCAGGTCAACCCGAAGGTGGGCACAATGGAGCAGCTGCGCTCCCTTGCAGCGGAGCTGAAGGCCAACGGCATCAGCCTGGTGGTGGATTTCATCTTCAACCACACCTCGGACGAGCACGAATGGGCCCGGAAGGCAGCCGCGGGAGATCCCGAATTCAGCGACTACTACTGGATCTTCCCGGACCGGACCATGCCGGACGCCTTCGAGGCGAACGTCCGCGAGATCTTTCCCGAGAACCACCCCGGCTCCTTCATCCAGATGGAGGACGGCCGGTGGGTGTGGGCCACGTTCCACACGTACCAGTGGGACCTGAACTACGCCAACCCGGAGGTGTTCCGGGCCATGGCCGGCGAGATGCTGTTCCTCGCCAACCAGGGCGTGGACATCCTGCGCATGGATGCGGTGGCGTTCATCTGGAAGCAGCTCGGCACGCCCTGCGAAAACCTCCCGCAGGCGCACACGCTGCTGCGGGCCTTCAACGCCGTGTGCCGGCTGGCGGCGCCGTCGCTGCTGTTCAAGTCAGAGGCCATCGTTCACCCGGACGAGGTGGCCCTGTACATCGACCCCAAAGAATGCCAGCTGTCCTACAACCCGCTGCAGATGGCCCTGATCTGGGAATCCCTGGCCACCCGCGATGCCTCGCTCCTGGCCCAGGCCCTGGAGCGCCGGCACAACATCCCGGACGGCACGGCCTGGGTGAACTACGTCCGCAGCCACGATGACATCGGCTGGACCTTCGCCGACGAGGACGCGGCCGAACTGGGCATCAACGGCTTTGACCACCGCCGTTTCCTGAACTCCTTCTACGTCAACAGGTTCCCGGGCAGCTTCGCCCGCGGCGTCCCCTTCCAGGACAATCCGAAGACCGGTGACTGCCGGATTTCAGGCACGACGGCGTCCCTGTGCGGCATGGAGCTTGACCCGGCTGAGGCGGTGGAACGGATCCTCCTGGCCCACTCGGTGCCGTTCAGCACCGGCGGCATCCCGCTGCTGTACCTGGGCGACGAGGTGGGCCAGGTCAACGACTATGGCTACGCGTCGGAACCGGGCCACGGGGAGGACAGCCGGTGGGTCCACCGCCCGCACTTTCCGGCGGAGCAGTACGCCCGCCGCCTGGATCCCGCCACTCCGGAAGGTGCAGTGTATGCAGGCCTGAAACGGATGATCGAGGTCCGGGCGAATACCGCTGAACTTGCCGGAACCACGCTGGTGGACTTCCACACGAACAACCGGTCAGTCCTGGCCTACCAGCGGCCCGGCGATCCGGAGGATGGCAGCGCGGTCCTTTCCCTTGCCAACTTCAGCGACTCCGCCCAGACCCTTCCGCCGGAGACCTTCGGCGGATTCGCGCCGGCCGCCGTCGACCTTCTCTCCGAAGCCGCCCTTCAGCTGGACGACGGCGTAACGCTCCTTCCCCGGCAATACCTCTGGCTGCGCGTCACCCCGGCGTAGCATCGCGGTGCCCGTTTTCTTAACCCGTGTCCGTGCGTGAAACCATACGGATCATGGCCTCCAAGATTGCGTACCAGGGTGAGCCCGGCGCCAACTCCAATATCGCGTGTCAGCAGATGTTCCCGGACATGGAAAGCGTTCCATGCGCCAGCTTCGAGGACGCCTTTGAGCTGGTGGCCAGCGGCGAGGCGGAGCTGGCCATGATCCCCATCGAGAACTCCATCGCCGGGCGCGTGGCGGACATCCATATCCTGCTGCCGCAGTCCAACCTGCAGATCGTGGGCGAGTATTTCCTGCCCATCCACTTCGACCTGCTGGGCATCCCGGGCAGCACCATCGAAGGCGCCACCGAGGTGCACAGCCACATCCACGCGCTGGGCCAGTGCCGGAAGCTGATCCGCGAACACGGCCTCAAGCCGGTCATCGCCGGCGACACCGCAGGGTCTGCCCGGGAAGTAGCCGAATGGAACGATCCCCGCAAGCTCTCCCTGGCTCCCCCGCTTGCCGCGCAGATCTACGGCCTGGATGTCCTGGCCTCGCGCGTGGAGGACGACCCCTCCAACACCACCCGCTTCGTGGTCCTGGCCCGGGAAACGGCACTGCCGGCCCGGGACGAACTTCCCGGACCGGCAGTCACCAGCTTCGTGTTCCGCGTCCGCAACGTCCCCTCCGCCCTGTACAAGGCGCTGGGCGGTTTTGCCACCAACGGGGTGAACATGACCCGGCTGGAGAGCTATATGGTGGGCAACGAGTTCGCGGCCACCATGTTCATGGCCGACGTTGAAGGCCACCCCGAGGACCTGCCGCTCAAACTGGCCCTCGAGGAACTGGACTTCTTCACCACCGAGGTGCGGATCCTGGGCGTCTACCCGGCCGCGGACTACCGCGCGGCAGCAGCCACAGCCTGACGGGGCTGCGTCACCGGTTCCCTGCGCTTGAGCAGGGGACCGAAGAACGCACCGAGCTCAGCAGTCGCCGCCAGCGGCAGGACGCTGGCCACGTACTGGTCCGGGCGGACCACCACGACGGCGCCGTTGCGGTCGATGCCGCGCAGGTCGAAGATGTCGGCCTTGGGATCCGTGGCGTACACCTTTTCGTAGTCTGTCAGCTTGAAGGGCCCCACCTGCGGCTTGAACACTGCAGGGACGGCCCCGATGTCGACGGCGGTGTGCGGCTGCTGGTAGACGACCTTCAGGTCGAACCACGCATCCGGGTCGGCGCCGGCAGGGGTGGCGGCGAGGGGAGATTCCGGCGAGTTGGCGAACCATTCCGCGAGCTTGTCCGTGGCGGAGCCGGTGCCGGGCAGGGCGGGATCGGCGAAGACGTAGATCCGCCAGCGGCCGTCGGCGGTGGCGTGATGGCCCAGGTGGATGGGGTTGGTGTCACCGACGCGGACCACGGGTGCGGACTTGAAGCGCTTTCCGACCGGGAAGCCCGCAGCCAGGTCCTGGTGCCCGCTGCTGCCCACGATCAGCGACGGCGCGTACTGGGTCATGAAACCGGCCGGGAACTCCGCGGTGCGGACGTAGAACTCCTCCAGCTCCGATGGGTCCTCGAACTCCTCGGGCTTCTTGGCCATCATCGATGACCACTGCTTGTCGAAGTCGATCAGGTTCTTCGCCACCACCTGCCGCTCCTCGGAGTAGGTGGAAAGCAGGCTTTCGGGGCTGCGGCCCTCAAGAACATGCCCCAGCTTCCAGGCGATGTTGAAGCCGTCCTGCATCGAGACGTTCATGCCCTGGCCCGCCTTGGCGCTGTGGGTGTGGCAGGCGTCGCCGGTGATGAATACGCGGGGGGTGCGGGTGCCGCGGTCCGCCGGCAGGACGTCGTCGAACCTGTCCGTGAGGCGGTGGCCCACCTCGTACACGCTGTGCCATGCCACGTTGCGCACATCCAGGGTGTAGGGGTGGAGGATGTCGTTTGCCTTGGCGATGATCTGCTCAATGCTGGTGTTGCGCACTGCGTGGTGGGTGGCGGGATCCACTTCGCCCAGGTCCACGTACATGCGGAACAGGTGGCCGCCTTCGCGCGGAATCAGCAGGATGCTGCCCTTCTCGCCCTGGATGGCGCACTTGGTACGGATGTCGGGGAAATCGGTGACGCCCAGTACGTCCATGACGCCCCAGGCGTGGTTGGCCTGGTCCCCTGCCATGGTGCAGCCAATCGCCTGGCGAACCTTGCTGCGGGCACCGTCGGCCCCCACCACGTACTTGGCGCGGACCGTCCGCTCCTGCCCCTCGTTGGGTCCGACGGTGTGGAGCAGGGTCACGGTCACCGGGTAGTCCCCTTCAGTGGCGACGGTGAGGCCCTGGAATTCGTAGCCGTAGTCGGGCTTGAGTCGGGTGGGCGAATTCGCGGCGAACTCGGCGAAGTAGTCCAGAACGCGTGCCTGGTTGACGATCAGGTGCGGGAACTCGCTGATGCCCATCTCGTCGTCCACGGCACGGGCAGAACGGACAATGTTGGCATGATTGGCGGGATCAGGCTTCCAGAAGGCCATCTCCGTGATCCGGTACGCCTCGCCGGTGATGCGTTCCGCAAAGCCGAAGGCCTGGAAGGTCTCCACGCTGCGGGCCTGGATTCCGTCGGCCTGGCCGATGGCCAGCCTGCCGGGACGGCGCTCGACAATGCGGGTGGTCACGTTGGGGAACATCGACAGTTGCGCGGCGGCGAGCATACCGGCCGGGCCGGTGCCGACGATAAGGACGTCCACTTCCCCAGGGAGCTCCTCGGGGCGGTTCAGGCCGACGCCGGCTGCGGGCTGGACGCGCGGGTCACCGGATACGTATCCGTGGTGGTGGAACTGCACGGGCTTTCCTCACTTCATTGTGGATAACTGTTCCGTCAGATTTTGTTCGATATTGGAACATTAGATTCGATAATCGAAACTAAAAACTTGGTTTCCACTGTACGCCGCATGTGATGTGGGCGACAAGTGGACCAGGAGCTATCAGGAAAGCGGTAGAAAACCGGGGGTTGACGGACCGCGCGGAAGCGGCCATAGTGATCGTATACGATTTCGTACCTGATGAGGAGAAGGATTTGGAGCAGGTCAACGGCGACACCCTGGCGGCAGCACGCAAGGTGATCGCGGTGCATATCAACTACCCCAGCAGGGCTGCCCAGCGCGGCCGCACCCCGGCCCAGCCGTCCTACTTCCTCAAGCCTTCCAGTTCCCTGGCACTCAGCGGAAGCCCCGTCGAGCGGCCAGCCGGCTGCGAACTGCTCGGCTACGAAGGCGAGATCGCCCTGGTGATCGGCAAGGCCGCCCGCCGCGTCAGCATGGAGGACGCGTGGAGCCATGTCGCCGCCGTCACGGCCAGCAATGACCTCGGCGTGTACGACCTGCGGTACGCCGACAAGGGTTCCAACCTTCGGTCCAAAGGCGGGGACGGGTTCACCCCCGTGGGCCCGGCACTGATCCCGGCAGACGCCGTCGACCCTTCCAGGCTCCGCATCCGCACCTGGCACAACGATGAGCTGGTCCAGGACGACACCACCGAAGACCTCCTCTTCCCGTTCGCCCGCCTCATCGCCGATCTCTCCCAGCTGCTCACCCTCGAGGAGGGGGACATCATCCTCACCGGCACCCCGGCCGGCGCCTCCGTGGCAAAGCCCGGAGACATCCTGGAGGTGGAGGTGGACACCTGTGATGGTGCCCTGTCCACCGGCCGCCTGGTCACCAAAGTTGAGGAAGGCACGACGGCGTTCGCCGACTTTGGCGCGCAGCCCAAGGTCGATGACCTGCAGCGGGAGGAGGCCTACGGGTCGCGCGAAGCCGCAGGACTTGCCGGGGTTTCGCCCGCCCTCTCCCCGGAACTGAAGGCAAAACTTGAGTCGGTTGCCACCGCCACACTGTCCTCGCAAATGCGAAAGCGCGGCCTGAACAACGTCAGCATCGATGGGCTGCAGGCCACCCGGCCGGACCGCCGCGTGGTGGGCCTGGCCCGGACCCTCCGGTATGTGCCCAACCGCGAAGACCTGTTCAAGACCCACGGCGGCGGCTTCAACGCCCAGAAGAAGGCCATCGACTCCGTGAACGAGGGCGAAATCCTGGTCATGGAAGCCCGCGGCGAGAAGGGCACCGGCACGGTGGGCGACATCCTGGCCCTCCGTGCCCAGGTGCGGGGCGCCGCTGCCATCATTACCGACGGCGGCGTGCGGGACTACTCGGCCGTCGCGGACCTGCAAATGCCCACCTACTTCGCCAACCCTCACCCTGCCGTACTGGGACGGCGCCACATTCCGTGGGACACCGACATCACCATCGCCTGCGGCGGCGCCACCGTGCAGCCCGGCGACATCATCGTGGCCGACTCGGACGGAATCCTGGTGATCCCGCCGGCCATCGCCGAGGAACTGGTGGACGACTGCATCCAGCAGGAGAAGGAAGAAGCCTTCATCTTCGAGATGGTCAAGCAGGGCAACAGCGTGGATGGCCTCTACCCCATGAACGCCGAATGGCAGAAGAGGTACGTGGAGTGGGAACGGATGGGCAGGCAGCACCAATGACTGAGACAGCATTGACCGGCGTGCCGGAGCTTTCCGATACCCCTGCTGGCAGCAAGTCGGAGCAGGCCTACCAGTCCGTCAAGGCCCGGATCGTGGAAGGCACCTACACCCCCGGCTACCGGCTGGTCCTGGGGGCCATCGCCAAGGACCTGGGGTTCAGCGTGGTCCCGGTGCGGGAGGCCATCCGGCGACTGGAAGCCGAGGGCCTGGTGACCTTCGAACGGAACGTCGGCGCCACCGTGGCAGGAATCGATCCCACGGAGTACCTGTACACGATGCAGACCCTCAGCATTGTGGAGGGGGCCGCGACGGCACTGTCGGCCCCGCTGATCGACTCCGCCGCGGTGGCCCGGGCCCGGGCTGTGAACCAGGAGATGCGCGAGTGTTTGGAACACTTCGATCCGGTCCGGTTCACGCAGCTCAACCAGGACTTCCACAGCGTCCTGTTCGAGCACTGCCCCAACCCGCACATCCTGGACCTGGTGCACCGCGGCTGGAACCGGCTCGCATCCCTCCGGTCCTCCACCTTCCGCTTCGTCCCCGGCCGCGCCCGCGACTCCGTGGAGGAACACGAGAACCTGCTGAAACTCCTCGAAACCGGAGCCGACGCGGACGCCATCGAAAAGGCAGCCCGGCTCCACCGGACAGCGACGTTGGACGCGTACCTCGCCCAAACCCCCTAAGCGCGAACCACCTGGACGCGCAAACCCTTGCACGACAAAGAACACAGTTAGGACTTCAACGATGACTGCCTCTGTAGAAACCGCCAAGCATCACGTTCCGGAGGATCTGCCCACGCACATCCAGCACTACATCAACGGCCAGTTCGTGGACTCCGTGGGCGGCAAGACCTTCGACGTCCTGGACCCGGTCTCCAACCGGAACTACGCCACGGCAGCGGCGGGTCAGAAGGAAGACATCGACCTCGCCGTGGCTGCCGCCCGCGAAGCGTTCGTCAATGGCCCATGGCCGAAGATGAAGCCCCGCGAGCGCGCCCGCATCCTCAACAAAATCGCCGATGCCGTCGAGGCCCAGGAAGGCCGCCTGGCAGAACTCGAAACCTTCGACACGGGCCTGCCCATCACCCAGGCCAAGGGCCAGGCGCTGCGCGCGGCGGAGAACTTCCGGTTCTTCGCGGACCTGATTGTCGCCCAGTTCGACGATGCCATGAAGGTCCCCGGCTCCCAGATCAACTATGTGAACCGCAAGCCGATCGGTGTCGCCGGCCTGATTACCCCGTGGAACACCCCGTTCATGCTTGAGTCCTGGAAGCTCGCCCCGGCCCTTGCCACCGGCAACACCGTGGTCCTCAAGCCCGCCGAGTTCACTCCCCTGTCCGCTTCGCTGTGGGCCACCATCTTCAAGGACGCCGGTCTGCCCGACGGTGTCTTCAACCTGGTCAACGGCCTGGGCGAGGAAGCCGGCGACGCACTGGTCAAGCACCCGGACGTCCCGCTAATCTCCTTCACCGGCGAGACCACCACCGGCCAGACGATCTTCCGCAACGCCGCAACCAACCTCAAGGGCCTGTCCATGGAGCTTGGCGGCAAGTCCCCCTGCGTCATCTTCGCTGATGCGGACCTGGACGCCGCCATCGATTCCGCCCTGTTCGGCGTCTTCTCCCTCAATGGGGAGCGCTGCACCGCAGGTTCCCGCATCCTGGTGGAACGCGGCATTTACGACGAATTCTGCGAGAAGTACGCCGCCCGGGCCAGGAACATCGTGGTCGGCGACCCCCACGACCCCAAGACCCAGGTGGGAGCCCTGGTCCACCCCGAGCACTACGAGAAGGTGGCTTCCTACGTGGAGATCGGCAAGTCCGAAGGCCGGCTCCTGGCCGGCGGCGGCCGCCCCGACCACCTGCCCGAAGGCAACTACATCGCACCCACGGTGTTTGCCGACGTCGCACCCGACGCCCGGATCTTCCAAGAGGAAATCTTCGGACCCGTCGTGGCCATCACCCCGTTCGAGAACGACGACGAAGCCCTCACGCTGGCCAACAACACCAAGTACGGCCTGGCGGCCTACATCTGGACCCAGAACCTGACCCGGGCGCACAACTTCTCGCAAAACGTGGAAGCCGGCATGGTCTGGCTGAACAGCCACAACGTCCGCGACCTGCGTACCCCGTTCGGCGGTGTCAAGGCATCCGGCCTGGGCCACGAGGGCGGCTACCGCTCCATCGACTTCTACACCGACCAGCAGGCCGTGCACATCACGCTCGGCTCCGTCCACACCCCCAAATTCGGCGCCTAGCCCAACTAGCTCGCACTTGTTGTCGTTTTGAAGCTCCAAAACGACAACTACTGCCAGTCAGTTGGGGAAAGCCCTTTCGAAGAAGAGAGAATCCCATGACCGACTTCGTTCCCACCCCCACCGTCCCGGCACCGGACATCGTGCGCTGCGCCTACATGGAAATCGTGGTCACGGACCTCGCCAGGTCCCGCGAGTTCTACGTGGACGTCCTGGGCCTGCACGTCACCGAAGAGGACGAGAACGCCATCTACCTGCGCTCCCTGGAGGAGTTCATCCACCACAACCTGGTCCTGCGCAAGGGACCGGTCGCCGCCGTCGCCGCCTTCGCCTACCGGGTGAAGTCCCCCGCCGAGGTGGACGCCGCCGAGGCCTACTACAAGGAGCTCGGCTGCCGCGTGGAGCGCCGCAAGGACGGCTTCACCAAGGGCATCGGCGACTCCGTGCGCGTCGAGGACCCGCTGGGCTTCCCCTACGAGTTCTTCTACGAAGTGGAACACGTCGAACGCCTCACCCAGCGCTACGACCTCTACTCGGCCGGTGAACTGGTCCGCCTGGACCACTTCAACCAGGTCACCCCCGACGTCCCGCGCGGCCGGGCGTACCTGGAGGACCTCGGCTTCCGCGTCTCCGAGGACATCAAGGATTCCGACGGCGTCACCTATGCCGCCTGGATGCACCGCAAGCAGACGGTCCACGACACGGCCCTGACCGGCGGCAACGGCCCGCGCATGCACCACGTCGCGTTCGCCACCCATGAGAAGCACAACATCATCCAGATCTGCGACAAGATGGGCGCCCTGCGCATCAGCGACCGGATCGAACGCGGCCCCGGCCGGCACGGCGTGTCCAACGCGTTCTACCTCTACATCCTGGATCCGGACGGCCACCGCATCGAGATCTACACCCAGGACTACTACACCGGCGACCCGGACAACCCCACCATCACCTGGGACGTCCACGACAACCAGCGCCGCGATTGGTGGGGCAACCCCGTCGTCCCGTCCTGGTACACCGAGGCCTCCCTCGTCCTGGACCTGGACGGCAACCCGCAGCCGGTCATCGTCCGCGAGGAAAAGTCCGAGATGGCGGTGACCGTGGGGGCCGACGGCTTCTCCTACACCCGCAAGGAAGGCTCGCCCGAAGGCGACCGGACCGGCTTCAAGCTGGGAGTCCAGGTCTAGCCATGTTGGAGCCGAAGACGATTGAGGCCATCGCGGACGAGCTGGTGGAAGCCGGCCGGACCCGCACCCCTGTTGCCCGCCTGACCGCCCGCTACCCTGGCATGACGGTGGAGGACTCCTACGCGGTGCAGCAGCTGTGGCGGCGCCGGAACGAGGACGCCGGCAGGACCCTGGTGGGGCGCAAGATCGGCCTCACGTCCAGGGCCATGCAGGCCGCCACCGGCATCACGGAACCTGACTACGGCGCCATCTTCGATGACATGGTGCTGGACACCGGATGCTCGGTCCAGTGGGACCAGTACACGCATCCGCGGGTGGAGGTGGAGCTGGCGTTCGTGTTGAAGGACGGGCTCAAGGGCCCGGGCGTGACCATTTTCGATGTCCTGAAGGCCACCGACTACGTGGTTCCGGCCCTCGAGATCCTGGACTCCCGGATCGAAATGGAGGGCCGGACCATCGTGGACACCATCTCGGACAACGCGGCCATGGGCGCCATGGTGATCGGCGGCAACCCGGTGAAGCCGGACGCCGTGGACCTGCGCTGGGTCTCGGCCATCCTCTACAAGAACCAGACCGTGGAGGAGACCGGGGTTGCTGCCGGAGTCTTGGACCACCCCGCCAACGGGGTCCATTGGCTGGCCAACAAGATCGCCGCCCACGGTGACGCGTTGAAGGCCGGGGACATCATCCTCGCCGGTTCCTTCACCCGTCCCATGTGGGTGTACAAGGGTGATACCGTGCATGCCGACTACGGACCGCTGGGGAGCGTGACATGCCGTTTCGAATAGAGGACACCTTCCGGTCCGCGCTGGCAGCGGAAAAGCACAAGGGTGAAGCAGGCCGGCCGCTGGCCGGCATGTGGGTCTGCTCCGGCAGTCCGCTCATCGCTGAACTTTGCGCCGGATCCGGACTGGACTGGCTGCTGATCGATGCCGAACACAGCCCCAACGGACTCGAATCCATCCTCGCCCAGCTCCAGGCCATCCACGGCTACCCTGTGCATACCCTGGTCCGGCCGCCGGTCAACGACACCGTGGTGATCAAGCAGTACCTGGACCTGGGCGTGCAGAACCTGCTGATCCCCATGGTCAACTCGGTGGCCGAGGCCGAGGCCGCCGTGGCCGCCACCCGCTACCCGCAGCAGGGCGTCCGCGGAGTCGGATCCGCGCTGGCCCGCGCCGCCCGCTGGAACCGGGTCCCGGACTACCTGGCCCGCGCCAACGAGACCATCAGCGTGACGGTCCAGATCGAGTCCGTTGCGGCTGTCGAGTCAGTGGAGGACATCCTCAAGGTCGACGGTGTGGACGCCGTCTTCGTCGGGCCGTCCGACCTGGCCGCCTCCATGGGCCTGCTGGGACAGCAGGAACACTCAGAGGTGCGCGCCGCCGTCGAACACTGCCTCACAGCCGCCACAGCCGCGGGAAAACCCGCGGGCGTGAACGCCTTCAACCCGGACACCGCGCAGCATTACCTCGACCACGGCGCCGATTTCATCCTGGTCGGCGCCGACGTCGCCCTCCTGGCCCGCGGCTCCGAGGCCCTCGCGGCGAAGTTCGTAAAGCCAACCGACGGCGAAACCCGGCCCAGCTACTAAGCCCCGGTGGTTGAGCCCGCTGCCGGACTGGCCCAGTTTTCGACGCGGGAAACCCGGAAACCCGGGCTCCCGTCGTGGGTTATCTCCAAAAGATGGGCCAGTGCGGCACAGGGGCCTTCGTTGCTAGCCCACGGCCGGGGCGGCTGACGTCCGGCCGGCGAACTGCCGGCGGGCCCAGCGGGCCAGTTTCTTGCCCTTGCCCTTCCACCAGTTGTCCTCGTCCTGGTTGTGGTGGAAGCGGAAGACGATGGCCACCAGCACGAACATGCCCATCACCACATCCATCCAGGAGGAAACCACCAGGGCAATGAAGACGGTCATGGCATTGGCCATGATGGACGGGATGGCCAGGGTCCGGAACACCGTGCTGGCCACGTAGCGCCGGTGCGACCTCGGGACGGAAAGCTCGCGGACCATGTCGAAGCAGACGCAGACCACAACGACAGTCTGCCCGATGGCCAGCAGGATCTGCCCAGGCAGGGAGTGGCTGAACGCGGCCACCGATTCCATCCCCGGACTCATGGCCGGGCCTTGCGGATGAGACCTTTGCTGAGAACTCTAAACACGGAAAAACCCCCAGAACTTATGGAACCACCGCCGCTGATCCGGCGATGGTTCCATTCAAGTTTCAGGGGGCTGTCCGGTCACGAGTAGTAGGTACTCTATTTTCGGCAGGCAGCGGAATGCAGTACCTACTGCCCAATGGCCCGGGGCCGCCACAGCATGACAGCCTGCGACCTGGGCCGGGGCCGTTGTCCGCGTGCCAGGCTCACCACGTCACCGGCTGCGCCGGCAGCAAAGATCCGCGAGTCCACCGCACGGGGCCGGCGGCCCAGTTCCTCGGTGAGCTCGGTGATGCGGCTCTGGAGGGCCGCGACCTGGTTTTCGAGTTCCAGGATGCGCTTGATGCCCTCGAGCGATACGCCTTCCTGGGACAGCCGCTGCACTTCCCGCAGCATGTTCACGTCACGCTGCGAATAGCGCCGCGATTTCCCGGGGGCGCGGCTGGGCTTGACGATGCCCAGCCGGTCGTACTGCCGCAGGGTCTGCGGATGCATGTCCGCCAGCTCGGCCGCCACGGAGATCACGAAGATCGGCTGGTCAGCACTGATGTCCACGGCTCACCTCCGCCCTAAAGCCGGGCCTTGGCTGCCAGGCCCTCGCGGACGTCCGCCGACGACGTTGCCTCGGCGAACGCCTTGACCGCAGCTTCGGCGTCCTTGTTGAGATTCTTGGGAACTGCGACGTCGATGGTCACCAGAAGGTCGCCGGTGCCCTTGGAGGTCTTCACGCCTTTGCCCTTCACCCGCAGGGTGCGTCCCGACGGCGTGCCCGCCGGGACGCGGACCTTCACCTTGTCGCCGTCGACGGTAGGCACTTCGATGTCGGCGCCCAGGGCAGCCTCCGGGAAGGTGACCGGGACGTGGATGCGGAGGTTGTCGCCGTCGCGCGTGTAAAAAGCGTGGGGCTGGACGGAGACGGACACCACCAGGTCGCCGTTGCCGGCAGCACCCGGCTGGCCCTTGCCGCGCACGCGGACCTTCTGGCCGTCCTTGATGCCGGCAGGAACGCGGACATCGATGACTTCGCCGCTGGGCTCGCGCAGGCCGATAGTGGTGCCGCGGATGGAACCGGCAAAGGAAATGCTGGTGGAAGCGGTCCGGTCAGCGCCCTTCTGCGGCGTGCGCTGGAACCCGGGGGCACCGCCGAAGCCGCCAAAAAGATCCGCGAACTCGGGAGGGATGCCACCGGCGGAAGGATTGAACCCGCCCGCATGGCGTCCGGTGTTGCCGGTGAACAGGCCGCCGAACATGTCCTCGAACCCGCCGTTGCCACCGGCGGCACCGCCGGGAGCAAACCGCGCCCCGCTGCCCATGGCCCGGATGGCGTCATACTGCTGGCGCTCATCGGGATCCGAAAGCACCGAATAAGCCTCGGAGATGTCCTTGAACTTCTTCTCGGAAGCAGCGTTCCCCGCATTCGTATCAGGGTGGTGCTGCCGCGCAAGCTTCCGGTAGGCCTTCTTGATGTCGGCGTCGGAAGCGTCCTTGGCAACACCAAGGATCTTGTAAAAGTCCTTGTCCACCCAATCCTGGCTAGCCAATGGCGTTTCCTTTCAAAAAGTACGTGCCGAGATGGCAGTTCACATCAGTGTTCTTACGAATCATTGCTGCGAACTGCCATCTCGTTGGAGTAATGCTACGCAGGTACAGCGACGATGACCTGGGCTGCGCGGAGGACGCGGTCTCCTGATTTGTAGCCTGAGCGGAGCACCTGGCTGACGGTGTCAACCTCGATGTCCTCGCCGGGCTGCTGGATCAGGGCCTCGTGGATCGTGGGATCGAACTCCACGCCGGTCTCGTTGATGCGGACCAGGCCGTACGTCTTCAGCGCGTTCTCCAGTTTGTTGGCGATCGCGGCGAAGGGTCCGTCGGTGAGGTCGCCGTGCTGCCGGGCGGCGTCGACGTCGTCCAGGACCGGGAGCAGGGAGTTCAGGACGCCGATAACGGCCATCTCCCCTGCCACGGCGCGGTCGCGTTCAACGCGCTTGCGGTAGTTGACGTACTCAGCCTGGAGGCGGAGCAGGTCGTTGCGCAGTTCGGCTGCCTCGGCGTTGCCGGTTGATCCTGCCGGTGCCCCCTGGGCCACGGATTCCTCGGCCGGCACGTCCACGCCGTTGAGAATCTCCTCGGCCTGGGCCAGTGCGTCGCCGTCGGAATCTGCTCCGGCCTGGGAACCGGCCCCGGGGGCAGTGTTTCCGCCTTCAGCGTGACCGCCCTCGGGGTGCCGGGCCTGCCCGGTCACCGGGTCAACCTTGCGGTTGTCCCGGATGACCGGTTCGCCGTTCTGACCGCGCTCCTGGCCGGCGGATGCGTTGTGCTCTTCCTCGTTACCGTGGTGCGGCATGGGTTACTTCTTCGCTTCGTCTTCGTCGATGATCTCGGCGTCGACGATGTCCTCGTCGGAGGAACCTGCCGAAGCTCCGGCGGCACCTTCAGCACCTGCAGCGCCTGCAGCCCCTGCGCCGTCCGGGGAACCGGCCTGGGCGTAGATCGCTTCGCCGAGCTTGGTCTGGGAAGCCTGAAGCTTCTCAAACGCAGACTTCACAGCGGCGTCGTCGGTGCCTTCGAGGGCCTTCTTGAGGCTGTCAACGTCGCCCTGGACCTCGGTCTTGACCTCTTCGGGCAGCTTGTCCGCGTTGTCGGCGATCAGCTTGTCCACGGAGTAGGCCAGCTGCTCGGCGGTGTTACGGGTGTCGGTTGCCTCGCGGCGGGCCTTGTCCTCGGCTGCGTGCTCCTCGGCGTCACGGACCATGCGCTCGATGTCTTCCTTGGAAAGGCTGGAGCCACCGGTGATGGTCATGGACTGTTCCTTGCCGGTGCCCTTGTCCTTCGCGGAGACGTGGACGATGCCGTTGGCGTCGATGTCGAAGGTGACCTCAACCTGCGGAACACCACGCGGTGCCGGGGCGATGCCGGTCAGTTCAAACGTGCCCAGCGGCTTGTTGTCGCGGGTGAATTCACGCTCGCCCTGGAAGACCTGGATGGCCACCGACGGCTGGTTGTCGTCGGCGGTGGTGAAGGTCTCGGACCGCTTGGTGGGGATGGCGGTGTTGCGCTCGATCAGGTGCGTCATCACGCCGCCCTTGGTTTCGATGCCGAGGGACAGCGGGGTGACGTCGATCAGGAGGACGTCCTTGCGCTCACCCTTCAGCACACCTGCCTGCAGGGCTGCGCCGACTGCCACGACCTCGTCCGGGTTGACGCCCTTGTTGGGCTCCTTGCCGCCGGCCAGTTCCTTCACCAGCTCGGAGACGGCGGGCATACGGGTTGAGCCACCGACCAGCACGATGTGGTTGATGTCGGAGAGCTTGATGCCCGCTTCCTTGATGACATCGTGGAACGGCTTCTTGGTGCGCTCGAGCAGATCCTTGGTGAGGTCCTGGAACTTGGCGCGGGTCAGCTGCTCATCCAGGTGGACCGGGCCGTCGGGGGTGACGGAGAGGTACTGGAGCGAGACGTTGGTGCTGGACGAGGAGGACAGTTCCTTCTTGGCCTGCTCGGCGGCTTCGCGGAGGCGCTGCAGGGCGATCTTGTCCTTGGAGAGGTCGATGCCCTTGACCTTGAGCTGGTTCAGCAGGTAATCAACGACGCGCTGGTCCCAGTCGTCGCCGCCCAGGCGGTTGTCACCGGCGGTGGCACGAACCTGGATGGTGGAGAAGTTGTCTTCGTCCTTGCCGACTTCCAGCAGGGAGACGTCGAAGGTACCGCCACCGAGGTCGAAGACCAGGATGAGTTCGTCTTCCTTGCCTTTGTCCAGGCCGTAGGCGAGTGCTGCGGCGGTGGGCTCGTTGACGATGCGCAGGACGTTCAGGCCGGCGATTTCGCCGGCTTCCTTGGTGGCCTGGCGCTCGGCGTCGTTGAAGTAGGCCGGAACGGTGATGACGGCGTCGGTGACCTTTTCACCCAGGTAGGACTCGGCGTCGTTCTTCAGCTTCATGAGGATACGCGCGGAGATTTCCTGCGGGGTGTACTTCTTGTCGTCGATGGCCACGGTCCAGTCGGTGCCCATGTGGCGCTTGACCGAAGCGATGGTGCGCTCGATGTTGTTGACGGCCTGGCGCTTGGCGATCTCGCCAACCAGGACCTCGCCGGACTTGGAGAATGCAACGACCGACGGCGTGGTGCGGCCACCCTCGGCGTTGGCAATAACGGTGGGCTCGCCACCTTCGAGAACGGAGACGACGGAGTTGGTGGTTCCGAGGTCGATACCTACTGCACGTGACATGTGTTGCTTCCTTCTTTCCTTGGAAACTGGTTGGCGCCCTAAGCGTTGAGCGTTCTGCACTCAACTCTACTCAGGGCGCCACCGATGTCAATCCAAAGTTGAGCGGACCCCGCTCAACTTTGAAATGTGTCCAGGCTTAAGGCCGCAAAATTCCTTGTGTTTCCGGCATCCAAAGAAAGAAGTACGACGGCGGCAGGGCAGTTCGCTCTGCGAGAACGGCGCCGCCGGGCTGCTTAGCGCTCCGTGCCGCGGTCTCCGTGGAGGGGTCCGCGTTCCTCCGTTGTCGCCTGCATCTGGCCGCCGCCGGTCAGCCCTTCCCGGATGACTTTCTCGGTGCGGGCATCACCGGCCGTCCCGGCATCACCGTAATTGCCTTCCTCATACTCGCCCTCCGGCGTACCCCGCTCCGGCTCATTGAGGGCACCCGCGTCGCCATAGTCGCCGTCTTCGTATTGCCCGTCTTCCCCCGCATTTTCCGCGCGGGTGCCGGCAGGCCCGGCGTCCCCGTAATCGCCCTCCAGGTACTGGCCCTCATCCGCGCCCTCCGCCGGCCTGTCCACGGCTCCGGCGTCGCCGTAATCGCCATCCACGTACTGCCCACCTTCCCCTTCCAGTCCAGGTGCGCTGCTGCCGCTGCGGGGTTCCTCGGCTGCAAATTCCGGGTTCTCAGTCATGGTGCATCTCTCCTTCGAGGCTCCGCGTCCGTGCGGGCGCATTGGCAGTCTACCGACGGGGCGGGCGCACCAACAGGGTTCCGGCGGCCCGCATCGCCCACTGGAAACGGCTGTTGCCGCCACCGTGGAATGGTGGCGGCAACAGGGTTAGGGCGGGAAAGGCAGGGACTAGCGGGTGGGAACCTCTTCCAGGGGCTCGACGCCGGGCTCCCGCGGCTGCACGGGGTTTCCGCCGTCGGTCCGCCCCAGCTTGCTGGGCCACCAGATTCGAGGGCCGATGTCGTAGGCCAGTGCCGGGACCAGCAGCGAGCGCACCAGCACGGTGTCCAGCAGGACGCCGAAGGCCACGATGAAGGCCAACTGCACCAGGAACATGATCGGAATGACACCCAATGCCGCAAAGGTGGCGGCCAGCACCACGCCTGCGGAGGTGATCACGCCGCCGGTCACGCCGAGGCCGCGGAGGATGCCGGGGCGGGTGCCATGCTTGAGCGATTCCTCCCGGACCCGGCTCATCAGGAAGATGTTGTAGTCCACGCCCAGGGCCACCAGGAACACGAAACCGAACAACGGAACGGTGGCGTCGGCGCCGGGGAAGCCGAAGAGGTTGTTGAATACGAAGGCCGAGACTCCCAGCGCGGCTGCGTAGGACAGCACCACGGAGAGCACCAGCAGGACCGGGGCCACGACGGAGCGCAGCAGCAGCATCAGGATGAAGAGGATCACCACCAGCACCACGGGGATGATGACCACCAGGTCGTGCTGGGCAGTGGTGTTGGTGTCCAGCGCCGTTGCGGTTACGCCGCCAACCAGGGCGCCGGGATCAACGGCCTTCACCTCGGTGCGGAGGGCCTTGATGGTTTCCTCCGCCTCCAGCGAGTCCGCGGCATTGTTCAGCGTGGCATTGATCAGCACCTTTCCGTCCCGTACGTCCGGGGCGCTGGGAGTGCCGGGGGCTCCGGTGATGGGCACACTGCCCGGGCCGAGCAGGTACGCCTCGCCCACGCCGTCGTCCGCTTTCACCTTGGCCAGCACCTCTGCTGCCTTGTCCTGGTCGGCCACCACGACGGCGGGGCTGCCGCTGCCGGCGTCGAAGTGCCGGGCCAGTGCGTCTTGGCCGTCGACGGCATTGGAGGCGGTGAGGATGACATCCGTCTGCGGCACGCCGTTGGCCTTCAGCTGGAACAGGCCGCCTGCGGCGACCAGCAGCAGGAGGACTGAGGCCACCCAAACCGTCCTGGGGCGGCGCGACACCAGCGAACCGGTGGCGCGCCACAGGCCCTTCTGGCCTTCGAGCCCGGTGACCAGCTCAGGCTCGCGCTGGTCTGCCGGCAGGAGCTTGGGACGGAAGGGCCAGAACGCGGCCCTGCCAAGCAGAGCCATCAGGGCGGGCAGCAGGGTCAGCGCGGCGAACAGGGCGCACAGGATGCCTGCCGCGGCAACCGGCCCCAGTGCCTTGTTGGAGTTCAAGTCGGAAAAGAGCAGGCACAGCAGCGCGATGATCACGGTGGCGCCGGAGGCCACGATCGGCTCGAAGGACGCTTTCCAGGCGGTCAGGACGGCGGCGGTGCGGTTGGTGGTGTGGGTGAGGGCCTCGCGGAAGCGGGCTACGAAGAGCAGGGCGTAGTCCGTGGCCGCGCCGATCACGAGGATGGAGAGGATGCCCTGGCTTTGGCCGTTGAGCTGGATCCAGCCGGCCTTGGCCATGCCGAACACCAGCAGGATGGCAGCGCACAGGGCGAACACCGAGGTCAGCAGCACCATGATGGGCAGCAGCAGGGACCGATAGACGATCAGGAGGATCACGAACACGGCGGACAGGGCCACGAGCAGCAGGATGCCGTCGATTCCGCCGAACGCAGCGGTAAGGTCCGCCGCAAGTCCGGCCGGACCGGTCACGAAGGTCTGGGCACCTTCGGGCGCTGCCTCCTTGACCGTGTCGCGGAGTTCCTTGACGGCGCCCTTGAGCTCGGCCGACGATCCGATGGGCACAACGAACTGCACAGCCTTGGCGTCCTTGGAGGGAATTGGGCCGATGACGGTGCTGCCCAGCTTGAGGTTCTCAAGGTCGGCCTTCAGGGTGGCAAGTTCGCCCAGCTGCGGGGGCGTGAATGCCTCGCTCTTCTCGATGACGATGATGCCGGGGACTTCGTCGGAGTCGCGGAACTTCGCCTGCCAATCCTGGGCCTCCGTGGCCTCGGCGCTGGCGGGCAGGAAGGAGGCCTGGTCGTTGGACGAAACCTCCTCCAGGCGGCCGAAGGTTGGGCCGCCCACGCCCGCGAGGCCCAGCCAGGTCAGCACCAGGACAACCGGGACCAGCCAGCGCAGCCAGAACGGGACACGTTCCCTGCCAACTTTTGTGCGTTTCATGATGCCTTCCAAGGGTGAGCAGGAGGAGTAGTATTTGTTCCAGCATAGATTATCTCCATGACAGAGATAAGTGCCAGTCAAGCTTTTTTCATTCCGCCGGAACTGCTGACCCGGCGGGTGCAGGTGGCTCCATGGGGCCTGGAGTAATATCCGTCAGGACGCCTGGGCAAAACTCGGCGCAGGAATGAAAGCTGGGAGGTGGAGATGGCGGAGAACAAGGCTCCGGATGCTTCCCCTTTCGAGCAGGCGGGCCCGGAGTTCGGGCACCCGCTGCTGCGGATCCTGCAGGAGTTCACCATCGAGGCGAACCGCTACGTGGATGCCGCCGGGGACCGCAAGGACATGCACCGCACGGACATGAACGCCCTCGCCGTGATCATGCGCCATACCGCCAGGGGCAACGTGGTGACGCCCGGCCTGCTGCGGAAGGAACTGAACCTGAGTTCACCCGCCACTACCGCACTGATCGACCGGCTGGACCAATCCGGGCATGTGGTCCGGGAACGCCACAGCACGGACCGGCGTCAGGTCCAGCTCAAGATGACACCGAAGGCATTCCGGGAGGGGGGTGCCATCTTCGCTCCGCTGGCGCAGCACATGGGCAGCGCCATCGCCGGCTTCTCGGAGGAGGAGCTGGACACTGTCACGCGCTTCATGACGGCAATGATTGACGCAACCGTGGCGGCAAGGACGGAATCCGAATAGCAGGACCGATGGAGGGGTAGCGTTTGATCATGAGTGCGCAGCAGCCCGAAGACGACGTTTACACGCACGGCCACCACGAATCGGTGGTCCGCGCCCATGCCGCCAGGACCGCCGAAAATTCCGCGGCCTTCGTCCTCCCCTACCTCACGCCCGGGTCGACCCTGCTGGACGTCGGCTGCGGACCGGGCACCATCACCTGCGACTTCGCCGCCCTGGTCAAACCCGGAAAGGTCACCGGGTTGGACCGTTCACCGGACATCGTCGCCCAGGCTCAGGCGCTCGCCGTCGAACGGGAAGTGCCCAATGTGGAATTCGTGGCGGGCAACATCTATGACCTCGACTTTCCCGACGAAAGCTTCGACGTCGTCCATGCCCACCAGGTACTCCAGCACCTGACCGATCCCGTGGAGGCCCTGCGGGAGATGCGGCGCGTGGCCAAGCCGGGCGGCATCGTGGCGGTACGGGACGCCGACTTCCACGGCATGAGCTGGTACCCCGAAATCCCTGAACTGGACGAGTGGATGGACCTGTACCAGCGGATCGCCCGCCGCAACGGAGCAGAGCCCGACGCCGGGCGGCGGCTGGTCAGCTGGGCCCAGTCCGCGGGCTTCACCGATGTTGCCCCCACCAGCAGCAACTGGCTTTACGCGACCGCACAGCAGCGCCGCTGGCAGGCACGCGTCTGGGGTGAGCGGGTGCTCCATTCTGCCTTCGCCGAGCAGGCGCTGGAGTACGGGTACGCCGAGCCCGCGGATTTGGCGCGGATCTCGGCCGGCTGGCACCGCTGGGGATCTACGGACGACGGCTGGTTCCTGATCCCCAACGGCGAGGTCATCGCCCGGGCGTAGTTCCGCCGCTCGCCGTGAACACCCGCACCCCACGTAATATTGTTTAGTGCAATTTTCCCTGTGGCTGGCCCTGGCGGGTGCCGGCGTCCTGATCAGCTTCACCCCGGGGGCCGGGGCCATCAACACCATGAGCAACTCGCTCAACGCCGGGTTCCGCCGCTCCATATGGGGAATCCTGGGCCAGCAGGCGGCCCTCATAGTGCACGTCCTGATCGTGGCCCTGGGCGTTGGGGTGCTGGTGGCGAGCTCCCCCATCGCCTTCAACGTGATCCGCTATGCGGGGGCCGCCTACCTGGTGTACCTGGGCATCCGCCAGTTCCTCAGCAAGCCCGCGGCCGCGCAGGAGCAGGCGGCGGTCCTCCGCAACGAGCCCACCTGGTCCATCTTCCGGCGGGGCTTTTGGGTCAACCTGTTGAACCCCAAGGCGATCGTCTTTTTCCTTGCGTTCACGCCGCAGTTCATCCGGCCGGACCAGCCCCTGTTCACCCAGTACGCCATTCTGACAGCCACCATCGTGGCCATCGACATCCTGGTGATGTGGTTCTTTTTTGCGGCGGCCGCGCGTTCGTTCCAGCGGTTTACCAGCACCGAGCAGGGCCAACTGGTGCTCAGCAGGGTCTTCGGCGTCCTGTTCGTTGGCGTGGGAATCCTGCTGGCCCTGATCCACTGACAGGGGCCCTTCCCGCTTCGGCACGGGGATGGCACGTACCCATTTCGGGCCAAGTAATGCATCTTTACAAGCTTGTAAAACAATGTGAACAGCCGGGTAGCCAAGAGGGTTCGGCAGCGCGCATGCTTAGTCCCATGAACTCAACGTCGAGCGCATACCGCGTCATCACCGTCTGCACGGGCAACATCTGCCGGTCCCCCATGGCCGAGCTCATGCTCGGGGCAGCCTTGGAACGCGAGGGCCTCGACGGACTGGTGGAGGTGGACTCGGCCGGCACCACCGGTTACGAGGCCGGCCGGCCCATCGATCCCCGGGCAGCCCGCCGGCTCGCCGCCACACAGCTGGCATCAGAGCATCACGTTGCGCGGGAGTGGGAGCCGGACTGGTTCCGCGAGCGCGACCTGATCCTGGCCCTGGACATTGACCACTACGCGTGGCTGACTGAAGCCGCACCGGACCAGGAATCGCTGGACAAGATCCGGATGCTCCGCAGTTTTGATCCCGCCATGGCGGACCGTGACCTGCTGGACCAGGGCATCGAGGATCCCTGGTACGGCGGGCACGCGGATTTCGACGCCGTGTGGCATCAGATTCACGCCGCCCTCCCGGGCCTTGTCCAGCACATCAAGGCCGCCGTCCTGCAGAACACCCAGCTTCAACCGCACTAGGAGCCTCCAAGCGCAGGAAAATCTTCCAGCGGAAGAAAGCCGGTGCAATCCGGCAGCGCCAGGAGTATTTTGTGCTGCATGCACGCCGCATCCAACCCTGGCAGGTACACCCGTCTCCTTGGCGCTTTGGAGGAGGCCAAACGTTTGGACGCTGCCGTCACGGCAGCAGAACCACTGGCGGCCCGGCTGATGGCGCAGCGCAAAGTCCGCACCATCGTCCGCGGCGACACCACCGGCATTCCCCTGCACACCATCCTCACTGACGGCCCGTTCGGCGCCTGGTGGTCCGCGGTGTTCCTGGACCTTTTCGATGACGAGGCCTCACGCCGCTCCTCCCAGCGACTGGTGGCCCTTGGGGTTGTGGCCGCCGTCCCCACCGCCCTGTCCGGCTGGGCAACCTGGTCAGGCAAGGACCGCCCACTGAAGCGCGTAGGCGTTGTGCACGCTGCCGCCAATGCCGCGGCCACGGCCGTCTACGTCGCCTCCTGGCGGGCGCGATCCCGCGGCAACCACCGGGCGGGGGTACGGCTGGCGCGGATGGGGGCAGTCCTGCTGCTGGTGAGCGGGTTCCTGGGCGGGCACCTCAGCAGCGGGCGGCATGCCTCGCGGCAGGGCGTAGTTCATGGATAAAACGGGTCGATGGAAAACGGTACGCTCTAGTCCATGAGCCCAGCCCCCGTCATCATCGCCGTCGACGGGCGCTCCGGCGCAGGGAAGACCACCCTCGCCGTCGAACTTGCGGCGCGGCTCCGCGCCCACCACAAGGTCTCACTGTTTCACCTGGAGGACATCTACCCGGGCTGGGACGGGCTGGCCGCCGGAATCGAACGCTATGTCACCACCGTCCTCACGCCGCTGAGCCGCGGCGAGGCAGCCTCCTGGACCAGCTGGGACTGGGAGAACCATTACGACGGCGACGCCCGGGTGACGCTGCCCGCAGAGATCGTCATCATCGAGGGCGTAGGGGCCGCCGCGGAGGCCGCCCGCCCCATGATCGACGCGGTGATCTGGGCCGAGTCACCGGACGACACCCGCCGGACCCGGGCGCTGGGCCGGGACGGCGCAACTTTTGAGCCGTATTGGGACCGGTGGGCTGCCCAGGAAGAAGAATGGCTGGGACGGGACGACGTGCCCGGCCAGGCGGACCTTCGCGTCCAGAACCTCGCTGACGGATCAGCCCCGTCGGACGTGCTGCAGCTCCTCCCCTACCTGCCCGCCCTGGCACCGGTCCTCGCGCCCGAGTTGTCCGCCCGCCGGGGCCTGCGGCTCCGCGCCGAGCGGCTGGATGCCGTGCCGGACGCACCGGCGCTGTTCCAGTCGCTGTACGGCGCAGCGGCCAACGCTGTATGGCTGGATTCCTCGAATGCGGGCAGCTCGCCCGGCGCGGCAGGCGCGGCGGCGCGGACAGCCGCTGAGCGGAGCCGGTTCAGCGTCATGGCGGACGACGGCGGCATGTTTGGACAGTCCGTCACGTACCGTTCAGGCGTCAGCCGGATCAGCGCCGGCTCCTGCACGGCACGGGTCCCGGGTCCATTCTTCCGCTGGCTGGATACCGTCTGGGGCCGGCGGGCCGTGCGCACCCCGGACGGGTATCCCGGCGAGTTCACCCTGGGCTGGCTGGGCTGCCTGGGCTATGAGCTGAAGCGCGAAACCGGGGGCAGTGACGTTTCCGCGCCCACCCCGGATGCTGCCTTGATTTTTGCCGGCCGGGCGGTGGTCCTGGACCACGCCGAAGGCGCCGCCTGGCTGCTGGCGCTGGAGGCACCGGACGCCGGGGAATGGCTGGCCCGGGCGCGCGCGGCCGTGGAAGCCGCCGCAAGCGCAACCGCGGACGCCGGCGGCAGCACCGGCGTCGTACCTTCCCCACCGCCCGTCTTCCGAAGCCGGGACACCGGCGCCAGGTACCGGGAAAAGATCGCCGCCGCCCAGCACGAAATCGCCGAGGGAAACACCTACGAGGTGTGCCTGACCACCACGCTCGAAGCCCGGACCCCGGCCGGCTCGCTGGACCCGTGGGCCACCTACCTGGCGCTGCGCCGCAGGAATCCGGCACCGTTTGCCAGCTACCTGCGGCTGGGAGACGTTGCCGTGGCCAGCACGTCCCCCGAGCGGTTCCTGAAGATAGCCTCCGACGGCGGCATGCGCGCCGAGCCAATCAAGGGCACCCGGCGCCGGGCTGCCGACCCGGCGGAGGACAGCATGCTGCGCACGGACCTGGCCACGTCCCTCAAGGACCGGGCCGAAAACATCATGATCGTGGACCTGCTGCGCAACGACCTCAGCCACTTCGCAGAACCGGGATCCGTTACGGTCAGCCGGCTTTGCGCGATCGAAAGCTATGCAACAGTCCACCAGATGGTCAGCACCATCGATGCGCAGCTCCTCCCGGGGGCGCCGCGGGCAGAGGCGGTGGCGGCATGTTTCCCGGCAGGCTCCATGACCGGAGCACCCAAGATCAGCACCATGGCCATCCTGGACCGGTTGGAGGCGGGGCCGCGGGGGCTCTATTCCGGTGCCATCGGCTACTTTTCGCTCAACGGGGCGGCCGATCTCGCCGTCGCCATCCGGACGCTGGTGCTCAACACGGCAGGGGACGGGACTGTGGAACTGTCACTCGGCGTCGGGGGCGCCATCACCTCGGACTCCGTTGCCGACGAGGAGTACGAGGAGATCCGCACCAAGGCCTATGGCGTCCTCTCCACGCTGGGCGCAGTCTTTCCGGAAGACTAAGGGCGGGCATGGCCCGGCTCCTGCCATCGGCATCCACGCTGCATCCACACTGCGGACGCCCGTTTAGGAGAACGGTGCAGGGGGTAGGGCCTCAGAGCGTCAGCTGAACCGCTCAAGCCAGGCGGCGGACTCCAAAGGCGCTTCCACGAGTTAGGTTTGCCGCGTGACGGACTCCTCCCATCCCCACACCAGCAGGAAGCATGCACCGCGCAGCTTCAAATACGTCCTCATGCTTGGCGCCCTGGCCGCGCTTCCGGCCCTCACCACGGACATGTACCTGCCCTCGCTGCCCGCAGTGGAAGCCGATCTGCACACCACCCAGACCGCGGCCCAGCTGACATTGTCCGGGACCCTCGTCGGGGCAGGCTTTGGCCAGCTTGTGATCGGCCCGTTCTCGGACCGGTTCGGGCGAAGGCTGCCGCTTATCATTGGCATTTCCCTGCACGTGGCCATCTCGCTGCTGTGCTCCATCACGCCGAACATCGAAACACTGACAGGGCTGCGCGTGCTGCAGGGCTTCTTCAACGCGGCCGCCGCCGTGGTGGCACTCGCCGTGATCCGCGACCGGTTCGTTGGCTCGGCCGCCGCCCGGCTGCTGTCCCGGCTGATGCTTGTCATCGGCGTGGCACCGCTCCTCGCGCCCACCGTGGGACAGGCGATCGCCGGGATCTGGAACTGGCGTGCCGTCTTCTACGCGCTGGCGCTCATCGGGGTGGTCCTGGTGGCAATCGTCCTGAAGTTCATGCCGGAGACGCTGCCGGAGAACCGGCGCAGCCCCGGCCACCCCAAGCATGTGGCCAAGGCGTACTGGGCATTGCTGCGGGACAGGCATTTCATGGCGCTGGCTGTCATTCCCGGTCTGGGGCTGGCCCTGATCATGAGCTACGTGGTGGGATCGCCCTTCGTCTTCCAGAACGAATACGGCCTCACCGCCCAACAGTTCGCCCTCGTCTTCGCCCTCAACGGCGCCGCGCTTGTCCTCTCGGCCCAGCTCAACGCCGCTCTGGTCCGCAAATTCCCGCCGGTCCGCCTCCTGCGCACCGCGCTCGTGGTCCAGCTGGTCCTGGCCCTGCTGCTGCTCCTGGTGGTGGCCACCGGCGCCGGCGGAGCGTTCGGGGTGATAGCCGGACTCTGGCTGGTGCTGTCGATGCAGGGCATGGTCCCGGCGAACGCCTCCGTCCTTGCCCTGCACAATTACGGCCACATGGCGGGAACGGCGGCAGCGGTGATTGGCGCCCTGCAGTCCGGGGTGGCCGGACTGGTCAGCCCCCTGGTGGGGGTCCTGGGCGGAAATTCGCTGTCGATGGTCATTGTCATGATCGGCAGCTGCGCCCTGGCGGTCGCGGTGCTTGCCGTGGGAACTCCCGCGTTCCGGAAGGGCGGCTGGGCAGAAAACGCAGGGCTCGACGACGGCGAGCGCGTCAGTGCCGACGACTAGCTTTACAGCACAGCGCCTTTACTGGACGGTGGCCGTCAGCCGGGCCACGTTGTCCACATACCGCGCCGCGAGCGGCCGCTTGACCCAGTCCGCAAGCTTAAGCTCGTGGGAGATGTCCCGGTAGGTGTCCTCCACCGCCCGCATTTTGTTCACGATGTCCTCGCCCAGGAGCATCACGGACACCTCAAGGTTCAGCGAGAAGGACCGCATGTCCATGTTGCTGGAGCCCAGGACGGCCACCTCGTCGTCGATGGTGAAGTGCTTTGCGTGCAGCACGAACGGGGCCTTGTACAGGTAGATGCGCACGCCGGCTTCCAGGAGGGCCTCATAGTAGGACCGCTGGGCGTGGTGGACCAGGAACTGGTCGCCCTTCTCGGACACGAACAGCTCCACGTCAACGCCGCGCTGGGCCGCCGTGGTGATGGCGTACAGCAGGGAATCGTCCGGAACGAAGTAGGGGCTGCAGATGGATATCCGGTGCTGCGCCGAGTAGATCAGGGTATTGAACAGGCGCAGGTTGTTCTCGGTGATGAACCCGGGGCCGCTGGGCACCACCTGGGCAGTGATGCCACCGGGATGGGGGTCGGAGGGAAGCTGCAGCTGGTGTTCCAGCGAATCGTCGGTTTCGCTCAGCCAGTCGGTGGCGAACACGACGTTCAGGGTGGTGACGATCGGTCCGCGCAGGCACGCCATCAGCTCCACCCATTCGCGGCCCGCCTTGCGGTGGCGGGGGTTGTTGTAGGAGGGCTCGATCAGGTTCTGTGACCCAGTGAACGCGATTTCGCCGTCCACCACCATGATCTTGCGGTGGTTGCGGAGGTCCGGGCGGCGCCACTGGCCGTGGATGGGCAGGAGCGGCAGCATCCGCTTCCACTGGATCTTGCCCGCTTTGAGGCGCTTCAGCAGCTTCTTGTAGCCCTTGATACGCAGCGTGCCAATGTGGTCGAAGAGGAGACGGACTTCGACGCCGCGCTCGGCGGCTTCCTCCAAGGCGGTGAGGAGATCGTTGGTGACGTGGTCCGAGCTCATGATGTAGAACTCGGCATTGACGAACTTCTTCGCCTTCCGCACCGCCTTAGTCATCTCCAGGATGGAGTCCGGGTAGCCGGGGATGAGGTCCACGGTGTTGCCGTCCACCATGGGCAGCGAACCCAGCGTGCGGTTCAGCTCAGCAGCGGACTTGACCCACTCGGGGCCGGGGTAGTCGCTTTCGACGTCGGAGAGCGACGTGATGCCGGCCCGCACCCGCTCGTTGACCAGCTGCTGCTGCGCGCGGCGCCGGCTGGAGAGCTGGAAATTGCCGAACAGCAGGAACAGGAGGATGCCCACGAAGGGAATGAAGAAAATCCCCAGCAGCCAGGCCATGGCCGTGGTGGGGCGTCTGTTGCCGGGAATGATGCCCAGGGCCAGGACCCGGATGACCAGGTCTACAAAGCCCAGAAGCACCACCACCCACGTCGGCGCGGTGCCGGCAAGCGAAAAAGGCCACAACACGTCTATAACTCCCGGGAGATTGGGCTCCGGAGGACGGCTTCCGGCCGGGGCACTCTGCCCAGCTTATCCGCGGTGCCGCACTAAGCTGGTGCCATGACCTCTCCAGCCCCAGTGGTTCTCCTTTTCCTCGATCCCGCATTTCCTGACGGCAGGGCGGCCGATGCGTCCAAACCCCAGCTGCTGGTCACGGATCTTGGGGTTACCAGGGGCGACGGCGTCTTCGAAACCATGCTGGCGGTGGGCGGGTCAGTGCGGAAAATGCAGGCCCACCTGGACCGGATGGCAGGCTCCGCCGCGGCACTGGACCTGGACATCCCGGACCAGGATGCGTGGCGCCGCGCCATTGCCGCTGCCGTGGCGCGGCACCGGTCAGAGAACCCACCCGCCGATCCTGCTGCCGATGAACTGGTGGTCAAGCTTGTGGTGACCCGCGGCGTGGAGGGTGCCCCCGCTCCTACAGCCTGGGTGCAGGCATCGCCCGCGGGGGCTACCGGCCGCCGGCAGCGTGAAACAGGTATTGACGTCATCCTCCTTGACCGCGGCTACGACAGTGACGTGGCCGAACGGGCGCCCTGGCTGCTTCTGGGCGCCAAGACGCTTTCCTACGCCGTCAATATGGCCGCGCTCCGCTACGCGCATAAGCAGGGCGCGGACGACGTCATCTTCCTGTCCTCCGACGGCCGCGTCCTGGAAGGCCCCACGTCCACGGTGCTGCTGGCGCATGTGGGAAAGTCCGACGACGGCACGCCGGTGAAGCGCCTCATCACACCCCAGCTGGACAGCGGCATCCTCCCGGGAACCTCCCAGGGCGCGCTTTTCGCTGCCGCCAAGGCGGCAGGCTGGGAGCTGGGTTACGGCCCGCTGGAGCCGCAGGACCTCCTGGACGCGGATGCGGTCTGGCTGATCTCGAGCGTCCGCCTTCTTGCCCCTGTGAACACGATCGACGGCAAGCAGATCGGCAGCCCGTCCGTCCAGAAGGAGCTGACCGCCGAGTTGAGCGGACTTTTCGCCGGCATCCACTAGGCCCTGCAACAGGCGCTTAATCCCTTTTCCCGCACCCGCATCACCCGTAAGGTGTGGACCATGGACTCGCGAAACCTGCCGATCGAAAACCTGTCCTTCGACGACTGCTGGGAACTGCTTGAGAATGACACGGTGGGCAGGCTGGCCATCGTGGTGGACGGGCATCCGGAAATCTTCCCCGTGAACTACGTTGTGCACCTGCGCAGCATCGTCTTCCGCACCGCTCCGGGCTCAAAACTCTGGGGCGCCAGGATGGAGCGGCCGGCGGCGCTGGAAATTGACGGCTACGACCCCTCGACGGAACAGGCCTGGAGCGTAGTGGTTCGGGGCGACACAGAAATCATCGAGGACCAGGCCGTCCGGGATGCAGTGGACGGACTTGGCCTGGAGCCGTGGCAGCCCGGAGAGAAGGCCAACTATGTCAGGCTGAACGCCAAAGCGTTGACGGGCCGCAGGTTCCAGGTGAACCGGCCGGATGTCTGGAACACCCGGCTGCAGGACCGGCGCCGCGCTTCGTTCGAGTAGCGGCCGGCGGCGCCTTGTCAGGCGTGGGAAGTTGGGCCCTTTCCGGAAAGCTGTGCTTCCAGCCCGGAAAGCAGGATGGTGAGTCCTTGCTCAAGCTCCGCGCCGCCGTCGTATTCTGCAAGCGCCGGAGCCAGGGCACGCAGCCTGGGAAACTCCTTGGCGGGCAGGCGGTGGAGCCCCAGCCGCAGCAGCACCTCGTTTTCTTCCGGGTCAACGACGTATTCCTGCAGTTCGTTGAGGATGTGTCCGTAGAGAAAGCCGTAGTAGGCGCGGTAGACGTGCAGCGCATCCGCCGGCTGGAACCCCGCGGCCACCAGCAGGGACAGGATCTGCTCGAGCGGCCGCAGCGTACCCAGGGGCCGTAGTCCCAGCGGCGTGGACAGGGGCCGCGTTACCAGCAGGGGCACTACGTTGGGATGCTGAAGCGCCAGCGTCCGCAGGTTGTGGGCGATTCTCCGCAGCTGGGCCTTCCAGTCCGGGTCCTCGGGATGGATTCTGAGCTGGTTGAGCACCAGTTCCGAGACTCCGTCCAGCAGGGCTGCCCGGTTTTCCGCGTACCGGTAAAGACTCATGGGGTCCCTGCCGAGCTCTTGCCCCAGCCGGCGCATGGTCAGGGCCTCCAGGCCTTCGGCGTCAACGAGTTCCAGGGCCTTGGTTAGCACAACGTCCCGGCTCAGCCGGGTTTTGGGCGAGCGAGGCCCGGAAGCTGCAGTGGAAGTCATGGATTGGTCCTCGCCCCGCCGGCGGTGGTCCCGGAGTTATTCAAGACGGTTGCCTCACTTGTAGTCTACGGGTAAAGTCTACAGTGTAGACAAGCGGTGAGAGCGCTGTTCGTCCCCTCAGTCTCAGCCGGGGATGGACTATATACCCCGATCGCCCCCGTGCAGGGGATCGCGGTTTGCTGTTGTAGCCACACGGCAGCGCCGAGCACTTAGCGAAGGGAGCCGTCATGGCTAACTCGCAGTTCGATCTGTTCCTCCACGAAGCAACCTATTCCGATCATGTATCCGATTCCAGCCTGAACCGCGACCGCCTCTACGGGCTGTACACCAGCTGGTGCGTGATCAATCAGCAGCCGCTCGGCAGCGAATCCACTTTTTGGTCAGCCATGAAGCACAGGATCAACCCCGGGCACAACGGACTCCGCATGAAGGGTCCAGCTGCGGCCGACTACATCCTCACCAGCTATCCGGGGCTTGTCTAGCTTCCCCGGCCCGCCTTGGGGCACCCCTTGGGCGCATGAACACATGCTGTGGCACTCCGGTGCCACGGCATTTTTCATGCCCTGAAGCAGCCGCGGCCAAGGTTGAGGAGCGCGTCCCCGCCTGGGCTAGGTAGGGATGATCCGGAAGAGGAACCTGGTGCGCACCATCACCCACAGCAGTCCCAGGACCACGGCATAGGCCGCGGTGTTGAGGAAGATACTCTGCTGCTGCAACGCCGGAATATTGGCTACGACGGCGATCAGCAGCACATGCATGATGAACACGTACAGCGTGGCCCGGCCCAGTGGAATCAGGAACCAGCCCAGCGCCCGCTGCACCGGCTTCCAGTAAGCGCTGAGGAATGCGTAGGTCGCCACCACCAGGACCATGACATTAAGCAGTCGGCCTGGAGCCAGGTACGTGCGGCCGAAGAGTGCGTCATACATGGCGCGGTATACGCCGTCCGGCATGAGCGCCATGCGGACGTCGTAGTTGTTCGCCAGGTAGGGATTCCCCCAGGACAGGAAGGCCAGCGCGAACGCCGCCGCGGTGCAGGCAACCACCACCCACGTATGCCTCGACAGCCAGGCAACGACGGCACGGCGGTGATAGCCGGCAACCAGCCCCAGCACGAACAGCACCTGCCACACCAGCAGGGGGAAGGAGTCCTCGAACTGCGACGGCAGGACCCGGAACCTGGTCACGGCACCAACTGCATACACTGCAAGGGTCGCGGCCAGCACCCAGACGGCCTTTCCGCGGTTCAATGCGGCCAGGATGAGCGGGCTGACCAGTAAGAGCACCACGTAGAGGCCCATGACGTTGAATTGCCAGGGCCCAAACTGCAGCAGCACGATGGCCGGAAGCACCTGGGGCGGCACGGGGAACTGGAACAAGGACGACATGCCCGCATAGAGGTCGTAGGTCCGGCCGGCACCGTTGTGCCCGGCGCCGCCGGTTCCCTGGTCCACGAAGGTTGTGAGCGCCTCGGCGTGGAAGAACGGGAGCAGGGACAGCAGGAAGACCCCGATCAGCACGGCGAGCGCCGTCAGGTAGAGCTTGCCTGCGCGGCGTGACGTGAGGTCCACAACCCGGCCGAAGTCCTCCTTTGCCTTGGGCCCGTACACCATGCCCACCACCAGTCCGGAGAAGAGGACGAACAGCTCTGCGCCTGACACGAAGCCCACGGCCTCCTGCGTGAGCAACTGGAACAGCGAGGCCATGCCCAGGTGGTTGACCACCACGAAGACGATGGCCATTCCGCGCAGCAGGTCAACGCGCGAGTCCCTGGTGGAAGGATCCTGGTAGCTCCAGGCTGTGGCTGCATTGATCCTGCGCGGAACCTGCCACAGGGCCACCAGGAGGATGACCATGGCGGCGGCAACAGTCCAGGCAGCAGGCCCGGACAGGGTGTTGGCGCGGACATAAGTGCCGGTGGGTGCCTGATCGGTGACAGGGCCGGTCACCATCGGGGAGGCCTTCAGCCTGTCCCCCGCGGCCTTGGCAATGTCCGGGTTTCCAGTGAGCAGCCAGCTGATGCTCGCCACGCCGGTGTCCCTGGTGCTGGTGCGTTCGTCCCATACGACGGCGGCCGTGCGTGCGAACTCCGGAGAGGTGGCAGTTCCCACCACCTGGTCCCACCAGCCGGTTTTGATGCCGGCTTCGGGCGCGCCGCCGGTTGAAGGGCTGTAGAACGCCGCGGTCTGCAGGAGGAAAGGCTTCCTGCGCCCCTCGGAGTAGGTGGCGTAGAAGTTTTCGCTTCCGGAGGCTGTCAGCATCTCCTCAAGCTCGCCGGCCCGCGGCAAGGTGTTGACGGCGGCCCCGCCTGCGGTGTCGTCGTGGTAGGCGGCCAGGCCCACCCAGTCCACGGCGTCGTCGCCCGGGTAGTACGGTGCGTAGGCGTTGTCGCTTCCGTTCCAGGTGCCGTCCCCGTTGGTGTCCAGGAGCGCGAACCCCTCGCTTCCTGGCTGCGGCGCATTCCGGCTCCGGTCAAAGGGGTAGTCCTTGCCCAGGTAAGGCGCCCACACCATGGTGGCCCGGCCGCCGTCGTACTTCTTGAATGCCTTGGACACCTCCTGGAAAGCCTGGCGGTACTCGGCGGGCTGCTGGCCCCAACCCACCCAGCTTGTGTTCATGTCAGGGGCGAACCGGATCAGCAGCTGCCCCTTGAACCCGGATGTGAGGGTGTGCACCTGCTGCGCGAAGGCTTCGGCTTCGGCAGTGCCGAGCTGGTCCAGCGGCACCGAGGGCTTGACCGTGAGCAGGGCGTGGGCACCTTTGGCTGCGGCCTGCTGCAGGAAGCCGTCGATGTCGTTCCGTTCGGAATCACGGAACGGAAGGGTGATGTCGTGGCCGAAGACAGCAGGGGTGGCGCCCAGCCGGTCACTGAAGCCTGCAGCGGTATCCTCGCCCCACTCGAGCACCGCACCCAGCCACGGCTTGCCGCTGTCCGGTGCAGCCTGCGCCGGACCTGCCGGCGCCAGCACGGCCAGGAAGGCGATGACGATGGCCGCTAGAAAGGCAGCCACAGAGCGCGGACGGTTTACGTGGCTGGTGGCGCGGTGATGCGATGTGATTGCCCGCATGCTGACAAGGACCCCCCGGTACTCTTTGCTCTGCTGCCCGTTGCTTAGGCGACGGGGTGGTGCCCCCGGTAAGAACTTTATCCGGCGGCCGGCCCTTGCGTGTCGCCTGGCCGTCCGGTGAATTACGGAACATGACGACGGCGGCGGTGCGGCTTGGGAGCGCAGGTGTTACGTTTTTGGGGAGTAATGAGTACCGGTGTGAAGCCCTGACTGGCCGGTCGGCAACCCTCCCTTTCGCGGCGGGGTGCCTCAGGTGAATACTCGGCATATCGACCGATTCGAGCTGCAAGCGTGAAAGAAGGAGATCCGTCGTGTCCGACGCACCCGCCCCTGAGGAAAGACTGTCCTACCGCCTGATTACCGGCGCGGACAACCGTGAGTTCTGCGAGCGGATCTCCGCTGCACTCGCGGACGGTTACGTGCTGCACGGCAGCCCGGCAGCAACCTTTAACGGCACCACCGTCATCGTGGCGCAGGCCATCGTCCTTCCGGCCGCGATCGCCTCGGCAGACGCCGCCGTTGCAACGGCCGTTGACGAGCTTGAGGGCGAGTTCGACGGCGAGTTTGACGGCGAGGGCCACGCATGAGCTACGCCGGAGACCTGACGCCGCAGGAAGCCTGGGCCAAGCTGGAGCAGGGCGCCGTCCTGGTGGACGTCCGTACCGAGGGCGAATGGGCCCACATCGGCATCCCGGACACCAAGGCCACGGACAACGACCCACTCTTCATCCAGTGGACCTTCCCCGGCGGCATCCCCAACCCCGACTTCATCAAGGATCTGACGGACCAGGCGCCGGAGGACCCGGGCACGGAACTGGTGTTCCTGTGCCGCTCCGGCAAGCGCTCCGTCGCCGCTGCCACCGCCGCCACCCAGGCGGGTTTCACCGCCTACAGCGTCCTCGAGGGCTTCGAGGGCGATCCCGACCGCTTCGGCGAACGGACCGTCAATGGCTGGAAAAACCGCGGCCTGCCCACCAACCTCGGAAAGAACTAAGTGAGCTTCAACCACGACGCCCCCGGCTGGAACCCCGACACCCAGGCCGTCCGCGGCGGGCTGGACCGCAGCAACTTCCAGGAAACGTCGGAGGCCATCTTCCTCAACTCCGGCTTCGTCTACGAATCCGCAGCCGCTGCTGAACGCGCCTTCACCGGCGAAGACGAGCGCTTTGTCTACTCCCGCTACGGCAACCCGTCCGTGGCCACGTTCCAGGAACGGCTCCGGCTGCTCGAAGGCACCGAAGCGTGCTTCGCGACGGCGTCGGGCATGTCCGCGGTGTTCACCGCCCTGGGCGCCCTGCTGGCAGCCGGCGACCGTGTAGTGGCCGCCCGCTCGCTGTTCGGTTCCTGCTTCGTGGTCCTGAACGAGATCCTGCCCCGGTGGGGCGTGGAGACCGTGTTCGTGGACGGCCCGGACCTGGACCAGTGGCGCGAAGCGCTCTCCAAGCCCACCACGGCTGTCTTCTTCGAATCCCCATCCAATCCCATGCAGGAAATCGTGGACATCGCCGCGGTCAGCGACCTGGCGCACGCCGCCGGGGCCACCGTGGTGGCGGACAACGTCTTTGCCACTCCCCTGCTGCAGCGCTGCGGTGACCTGGGCGCGGACGTCATCGTCTACTCCGGCACCAAGCACATCGATGGGCAGGGCCGGGTGATGGGCGGTGCCATCCTGGGCACCAAGGAGTTCATTGACGGCCCCGTAAAGCAGCTGATGCGCCACACCGGCCCCGCCCTGTCCCCGTTCAACGCCTGGGTCCTGACCAAGGGCCTGGAAACCATGGGGCTGCGCGTCAACCACTCCTCCGCCACGGCCCTCCGGCTTGCCGAGTGGCTGGAGGAGCAGCCCGCCGTGAGCTGGGTGAAGTATCCGCTGCTGAAATCGCACCCGCAGTACGGGCTGGCGGCGAAGCAGATGAGCGCAGGCGGCACCGTCCTGACCCTGGAGCTTGCCCCGTCAGGCGGACGCTCCGGCAAGGAAGCCGCCTTCGCCCTGCTGGACGGGCTGCGGATAATCGACATCTCCAACAACCTGGGCGATTCCAAGTCGCTGATCACGCATCCCGCCACCACCACGCACCGCGCCATGGGCCCGGAAGGACGAGCGGCCATTGGCCTGAGCGACGGCGTGGTCCGCCTCTCCGTGGGACTGGAGGATGCGGACGACCTCATCCGCGACCTGGAGCAGGCGCTCAAGCAGATCTAATTTTTCGACGCGCTGCGGTGTTCCCGCGGCGCATATTCCCTGGCGCGGCCCGAATGTGGGCCGCGGGAAGGAAGCACCGCGTCGAAGAGGAAACTGCGCGCCGCGGCGGGTCAGGCCTGGCGGACCCGCAGCAGCTCCGGCGTGTCCTCCACGTCTCCGAGATCCAGCGCTCCGCGCATGGTCACCTGCACGGCCTGGCGCACCACGGCGCCAAAACCCATATCCTCAGGCGGCGGACCGGCAAGGGCTTTGTCCCGGGCGCGGCGTTGTTCGGCGGCCCCTGTTCCGCGGGCGATGATCTCCTCCACACCCTGCCGGGCCAAAGCCAGCTCGCCTTGCTCCTGCAGGACAGGGGCCAGGTAATCCACCAGCGCACGGGCCACATCCGCGGCGGGGGCCGGACGGAAGTTGCCAAAATCCAGGAGCTCGCCGCTGAGCCCCTCGCTGCTGGCCTGCCAGGAGGCCATTCGCAAAAGAACTGTGGGAACGGGTGTGGGATCAACGTCATCCCGCCACTCCCTGCTGGCAGATTCCACCAGCGCCCGGACCAGCACGGCAATAAGGGCTGCGTCCTCGGCCCGCAGGCATACATCCGCCACCCTCACCTCAACGGTGGGGTGGTTGCGGGACAGGCGGGCATCAAAGTACAGCATCCCCTCGTCCAACATGACCCCGGTATCCAGCAGCCGCGTCACCACCCTCCGGTAGGCGGGGTAGGTGCCGTAGATACCTGCCGGCCCAGCCGTCGGCCACCGGTTCCAGGCCTGGGTCCGGTAGCTTTCAAACCCGGTGGGCACCCCGTTCCAGAAGGGTGAATTGGCGCTCAGCGCCGTCAGGACCGCCAGCTTGTCCCGGGTGCGGTCCAGGACCGCCACGCCTTCCTCCGGCGATTCGATGTAGGTGTGGACGTGGAAGCCGCAGGTCAGCTGCTCCTGTGCAGTGAGGCCGAAGCGTTCCAGCATCCTGGCGTAGCGCGGATCCGGGGTGGTATGGCTGGGGGATGCCACCGGCGAGGTGGCAAGGGCCGCCACCCTGGCACCGTGTTTCCGGGCCGCCTGGTCCGCCAGGGCACGGCCGGCGCGGATCTGTTCCAGGAGGCTGCCGTAATCCACGCATGGCCGGGTCTGGGTCTCGATCTGCTCAAGCTTCAGCTCGGCACTCAGGCCCATCTCGTCGTCGTAATCCCCGTGGTTCCCGGCGTGATGCGTGTCCGGTTCCACGGGAAGATCGTCCGCCGCAACGCGGTGGCCGGCAAGGAGGGCGTCAGCCAGCGCAAGCGGTTCCCCGGACTCCGGATCAACGATCAGGAGTTCTTCCTCTACGCCGAACGTACGCATACGAACATTTTGCGGCAGCGCAGGGATATTGGAACTGTCACACGCGGTTCATGACGAACCGTGAATGCCTAGTCCTGGAAGTACTCCACCTTGGCACCGATGGTGTTCAAACGCTCCGCCAGGTCTTCGTATCCGCGCTCGATCACGTAGATGTTCCGCAGTTCGGAGACGCCGCGTGCTGCCAGCATCGCCAGCAGCAGGCAGGCCGCCGGGCGGAGTGCTGGCGGGCAGCCAACCTCGGCGGCACGCCACTTGGTGGGCCCGTTGACGTAGATCCGGTGCGGGTCCAGGAGCTGTACCTGGGCGCCGAGCCGGTTCAGCTCGGTGAGGTAGATTGCCCGGTTTTCGTAGACCCAGTCGTGGATCATGGTCTGGCCATGGGCGTTCGCGGCGATGACGGCGAAGAACGGCAGGTTGTCGATGTTCAGCCCGGGGAAGGGCATGGGGTGGATCTTGTCCTCGGGGGCGCGCAGCTCGGAGGGTTTGGTGGTGACGTCCACCAGGCGGGTTCGGCCGTTGCGGGCCATGTACTCGCCCGAAATCTCAAGCTTCTGGCCCATTTGGCCCAGGGTGGCCAGCTCGATTTCCATGAACTCGATGGGAACGCGGCGCACCGTGACCTCGGAGTTGGTGACGATGCCGGCCGTGATGAGGCTCATGGCTTCGATGGGGTCTTCGGAGGGGAAGTATTCGATCTCGGCGTCGATCTCGGGCTGGCCGGTGATCTTCAGGGTGGTGGTGCCCACGCCCTCAATGGTGACGCCCAGCATCTGCAGGTAGAAGCAGAGGTCCTGGACCATGTAGTTGGGGCTGGCATTGCGGATCACGGTTGTTCCCGGCCGGTGCGCCGCCGCCATGATCGCATTCTCGGTGACGGTGTCGCCGCGCTCGGTGAGGACGAAGGAACGGTCGCGGGTGTCGGCAGGAGGTGCCTGGACGGTGTAGAAACCGGCCGTGGCTTCCACCGAGAGGCCGAACTCGCGCAGTGCCTGCATGTGGGGCTCCACCGTGCGGGTGCCAAGGTCGCAGCCGCCGGCGTAGGGCAGCCGGTACTCCCGCGATTCATCCAGCATGGGGCCGAGCAGCATGATGACGCTGCGGGTCCTGCGTGCCGCGTCCACGTCCATCGCTTCGAGGTCCAGGACGGCAGGACGGCGGAGGCGCAGGTCCGTGTCGTTAAGCCAGGTGCATTCCACGCCGATGCTGGTGAGCACCTCGACAATGCGGTTAACTTCCTCGATGCGGGCCAGCCGGCGGAGCACGGTGGTGCCGCGGTTGATCAGGCTGGCGCACAGAAGGGCGACGCCGGCGTTCTTGCTGCTGTTCACGTCCACGGCGCCGGACAGGGTGCGGCCGCCCTCTACCCGCAGGTGGGTCATCTGCGGCTTGCCCACGTTGACGATGCTGCGGTCGAAGATGTTTTCCAGGCGCTGGATCATTTTTAGGCTCAGGTTCTGCTTGCCCTGTTCCATCCGGGCCACGGCGCTCTGGCTGGTGCCGAGTTCGGCAGCCAACTGGCCCTGGGTCCACCCCTTCTCGCTCCGGGCGTCCCTCAGCATGGCGGCAACGTGTTCAGCGGTCTCTTGCGTCATACGCCGAATATATCATAAATGAGTTATCCAGCCTGCCGAGCACCTACCCAAGGGCCCATTGGGGGGATACGGAAAGGCTGTACCCATCAAGTGCGATAGGGAAGCCTACATAGCACCTAAGCCCGGGACTTAGCTTCCCAACCACACCATGTTCCAGGTACCGGCGGTAACAGCCGCAAAAAGCGCAAGCCCGGCCACCACGACGCCGCCGGCCACCACTCCGAGATCCAGCAGGCTGAAGGTTGATTCCCGCGCCCAGGTTCGCGTGGCACCGCCAAAGCCCCGCGCTTCCATGGTGACGGCCAGCCTCGACGCGCGCCGAATGGCCTGCACCAGGAGCCCGAAGCTTTGCCCCAGCGTAGCCTTCACCCGCTGGCCCAGGCTGCCGCGTGAACCCACGCCGCGGGCACGCCGTGCCATGCCGATGGTCTGCCACTCCTCGGCCATGAGCCCCACCAGCCGCATTGCGGCGAGGGTTCCCAGGACAAACCGGTGCGGCAGGCGCGCTTTCTGCGCCAGCGCATCGGCAAGGTCCGTGGGATCAGTGCAGCTCATCAGGAGCACCGCCGGAAGGGCGATGGCAAAGCCGCGCAGGAGGAAGCCGATCCCCAGCTGAAGGGAACCTTCGCTCATGGTCCAGATGCCGGCGTCGAGCAGGATCCTGCCGCTGTCCGGCGCCAGGATGGACGTGCTCCAACCGCCTATGGCGGCCGCGAGGATCAGCGGCCAGCCCCGCTGCCACAGCAGGGACAGGGTGAGCCCGGCCAGGGGAAAGAGCAGAAGCTCGAAGACCAACGCCACGGATGCCGAGACCCAGTCGATGGACAGGGCAAGGACGGCGGTGATGAGCAGGACCGCCGCGAATTTGCTGAGCGGGTTGGCGCGGGTGAGCACGGCCCGGTTGCCGCTGAGGGTGAGTTGCTGCCTCATGGCGCCACCGTTTCCGCAGCCAACATCCGCAGCTCCTCGCCGCCCAGCGCCTCAGTGAATTCGGCATCATGGGTCACCGAAACCACCGCCGTTCCGGCATCAAGCAGCTCGGACAGGAACGAGGCCAATTCGGCCCAGGTGTTGGCATCCTGCCCGAAGGTGGGCTCGTCAAGGACCAGGACCCGGGGGCTGGCGGCAAGGACGGTGGCCACGGACAGCCGCCGCTTTTCACCGCCGGAGAGCGTGTACGGGTTCGCATCCACCAGCTGGGTGAGCCGCAGCCGCTCCAGCAGCTCGTCAACCCGGTCCTCACCATGGCCCAGGTGCCGGGGGCCAAAGCGCAGCTCATCCAGCACTTTGCCGGTCACGAACTGGTGCTCAGGCTCCTGGAACACCGTCCCTACGCGGGAAATCAATTGCTCGGCCTTCCACCGGAACGGGTCGATGCCCGCACCCCGGCTGAGGTCCAGGGTGGCGGAGACTTTTCCGGAGACCGGCTCCAGGAGGCCGGCAAGGGTCAGCGCGAAGGTCGACTTGCCGGCGCCGTTGGGACCGGTGATGGCCAGGGCCTGCCCGGCGCGGACCTGCGCGGCCACGCCTTCCTGGACGGGGACGGGCGGGATCCTGCGGAAGCCCTTGCGGCTGGGTCGTTCGCGGGAAACACCCAGCTGTTCGGCCGCCAGCAGGAGATTCCCCGTTCCCGGCGCCTGCACCGCAGCCCGGGCACGGGTGGCCGGGACGTAGCCGGGAACCCACACCCCCGCCGCGGCGAGCATGGTGCGCGCCTCACTGAGTACCCGGTCCGGCGGCCCGTCCAAGAGCACGGCGGGCTCGGAGGCGGAGCCCGGCTGCAGGACCACGATCCGGTCCACCAGGTCCTTCCACACCGACACCCGGTGCTCCACCACCACCAGGGTGGCCCCGGTCTTGTCCAGGCAGCGCGCCACGGCGTCGCGGACTTCCAGCACCCCGTCCGGGTCCAGGTTGGCGGTGGGCTCATCCAGCAGGATTAGCCCCGGGCGCATGGCCAGGATCCCCGCCAGCGCCAGGCGCTGCTTTTGCCCGCCGGACAGGGCCGACGTCGGGTGGTCCAGCGGGAGGTGGGACAGTCCGACGTCGGCAAGCGCCTCGTGCACGCGCGCCCAGATGGCGTCACGCGGCACGGCAAGGTTCTCGGCTCCGAACGCGACGTCGTCCCCCACCCGCGACAGGACCACCTGCGTCTCCGGGTCCTGCTGCATCAAGCCGGCGCGGCCGCGCTGGGAGCGGGGCACGGCGCCGTCAACCAGCAGCGAACCCGACTCGTCGGCGTCGCCCGCCTCGCCGTCGTCGTCAATGTCTCCCAGTACGCCGGCCAGCGCATGCAGGAGCGTCGACTTTCCGGCGCCCGAGGGGCCCAGCAGCAGCACCCGCTCGCCGGGGCTGATGTCCAGGTCAAGGGCATGGACGGCGGGCCTGGCCCTGCCGGCATGCCGCCAGCCCCAGCCGCGGGCAGTGACCGCGGCGGGGCGGACGGCGCCGGCTGCGCCCTGGGAGGGTGCCATCAGGAGAAGACTGGCTCCGTGGCAGCCCTGCGGGACGCGAAGGAGCTCAGTACGCCGGTGCGGGCCAGGCCGCGGGTGGCGAGCCAGGACAGGCCGCCGGCCAGGACGGCGCCGGAGATGGTGGTGAGGACGATGTAGGCGAACTTGTCCGCACCTGAGTAGGCGATGTTCCAGCCCCACGGCGCGAACGAGTCATTCAGGCCGCAGAAGAAGCCGGCCGCGGCGCCTGCCAGCAGGGAGACGGGCAGGTTGAACTTGCGGTAGGCGAAGATGATGAAGATGATCTCCGCACCCAGGCCCTGGATTAACCCCGAGAACAGGACCGAGGCGCCGTACTGCGAGCCCATGAGCAGCTCTCCGGTGGCGGCCACGGTCTCGCAGAACAGCGCCGCGCCCGGCTTGCGGATGATGAGCATGCCCAGCACGCCCGGAATCATCCATCCGCCGGCCAGCAGACCGGTGAGCGGCGGGTAGGCCGCGTTCATGGGGGCGGACAGTGCTGCCGCGCCCTGGTCCCATGCCCAGAAGATGACGCCGCCGGCGATGGCCACCAGCGCGGCCACCACGATGTCCACGACGCGCCAGGACCTGCTGGTGGTCTTCTTGATTGCTGCAGTGCTCATGTGATCCTCCTGGGGAACAGGAGGGGAAAGTGGACCGGCTGACGGCCCGTTGCCGTGCAGCCGCGACACTTTGAGAACTCGACTCCCTTGCGCCGGTACTAACCGGATCAGGTTCGAGGGTCTGCGGCGGTCCGCACTCTCAGCGCCCACCTGCGGTGCCCGGCTTCTGCCAGGATGCCCGACGGCGGCGCTCCCCTGTCGTTTTTAGTGTTGCTTTTTGGTTTGGGTAAGGCTTTTGATTTGCCCATCCGGGCGTGGTCCAGTTTACACCGAACGGCGCTGGATTGAGGGCTGCGGGCGCCAACCGGACAGGATGTGACCGGCCGTGCGTGGTGGCGCCAGGCATGGAAACAAGCGCGCTTAGCTTTTATTAGTAATCATGCTTACTATGTTGTCTCCCGGGTTTCGAGGAGTACGGGCACATGGGACTCACCATGGTCGGCCCCGCGTTCGTTCCCGTCAGCAGCGCGGCAGACCAAGGAGCACCATGAGAATCCCGGAAACCAGAGGCCCCGTCAGCAGCGCACTGTTCAAAGTCCTGGCGCAGGCTCCGGACGCCGCGGGGCCGGGCCTGGATGGGCTGTACTCCCTGGTGGTGCGGCAGCTGGCCGGAACCGGCGACATCATTGCCGACGAGGACATCCAACTCGCACTATTCTGCCTTTACGAACTCCATTACTCCGGGCTGGACGGCGTTTCAGACAGCTGGGAGTGGGAGCCTGCGCTGATCAGGGTCCGGCGGCTGATCGAGGAACCCTTCGAAGCGGCACTGCGCGCTGCCGCCAAGGAGGCGGCAGGAAACTTCGAACTGCCCGACGGAATTGCCATGACCAGTGACGCAGTTGCCGACGTCCTCTTCGGCCTGGCCGCCACGGACACCGGCCCCAGCCTGTCCCGCTACGTGGCCCGGAAAGCCACCCTGGACCAGCTCAAGGAGTTCCTGGTCCACAAATCCATGTACCAGCTGAAGGAAGCCGACCCGCACACCTGGGCCATTCCGCGGCTCAGCGGCAGGCCGAAGGCGGCCCTGGTGGAAATCCAGGCGGACGAATACGGCGGCGGCCGGCCTGAGCGGATGCACAGCGCGCTGTTCGCCCGGACCATGCGAGGCCTGGGCCTGGATGACAGCTACGGCGCCTACGTGGACACAGTCCCGGCAATCTCCCTGGCTTCCGTCAACCTCATGTCGCTCTGCGGCCTGAACCGCCGGCTCCGCGGTGCCATCACCGGGCACCTCGCCATCTACGAAATGACCTCCTCGCAGCCCAACCGCTTCTACGGCAACGGATTCCGCCGGCACGGCTTCGGGCCTGACATCACGCACTACTTTGACGAGCACGTGGAGGCCGACGCCGTGCACGAACAGATTGCGGGACGGGACCTCGCCGGCGGCCTGGTGGAAGCCGAACCGCAACTGCTTGCCGATGTCCTGTTCGGGGCGACGGCGGTCATGGCCATCGACAGCCGCCTTACCGCCCACCTGATGTCGTCCTGGGAAGCCGGGCAGACCTCGCTCCGGGCGGCTGTACCGGCGGCAGCGTGACAGCCGCGCCCGCGGCAGTCGCTCCCGGGGCAAGGGAAGGGCGTCCCCGTTTGGTCTCCGACGCGGAGTACATCCTTCCCCTGCGCTGGACGGAGGACTCGGGCCTGGCAGAGTTGGCCGGTTACCTCCGCCAACTGGTGGGCTGGATTCCGGTCACCGTGGTGGACGGCTCAGACCCCGACCTCTTCGACCGGCACCGTGCCACGTTTCCCGCAGCGGTCCGCCACATCCGGCCGGACACCCCGCCGGACAGCATTGCCCTTCACGGGCAGGCCAGTAACGGCAAGGTGGCAGGCGTCATGACCGGCGTGCGCACCCCGGGTGCGCCGTTCCTTGTCATCGCGGACGACGACGTCCGCTATACGCGCGAGGCCCTCGCCGCCGTCGTCCATCACCTGGAGTCCGCCCACGTGGTGCGCCCGCAGAACTACTTCACCCCCCTCCCATGGCACGCCCGCTGGGACACGGCCCGGACCCTGCTTAACCGGGCCTGGTCGGCCGACTACCCGGGAACGCTGGGGGTGCGCCGCGACGCGCTGCTGGCCACCGGCGGCTATGCCGGCGTCCTGTTCGAAAACCTCGAACTCATTAGGACCATCAAGGCCGCAGGGGGGAGCGAGCGGACACTTGCGGACCTGTTCGTGGCCCGCAGGCCGCCCACCGTGCGGCATTTCCTGCGCCAGCGGGTGCGCCAGGCGTACGACGGCTTCGCCCAGCCTCGGCGGCTGGCCGCCGAGCTTGCCCTGTTCCCGGCAGCCGCAGCCGCGCTGTTCCTTCCGGGCAAAGGGCGGGCAACCACCCTGTGCGGGCTCGCCGTGGTGATCACCACCGCTGCAGAGATTGGACGACGGCGGCACAACGGTACCGCCGTCTTCCCCGCCTCGGCAGCCTGGTTCGCTCCGCTGTGGGCACTTGAGCGGGCCACCTGCGTGTGGCTGGCCCTCGGGTTCAGGTCGAGGGGCGGCGTTCCCTACGCGGGCAGCAGGATCAGGACGGCGGCGCACTCCGAGGCGGAGCTCCTGCGGCGCCACGGGGGCAGGCTGCAGGGCGTCCCGGGCAGAGGGGTCCCGGACAGACGCGTCCCGGGCACACCAGGAACAACAAGGATGGATGCGGTGCAGGCATGAATCGTGAACAGCATGGAACAGGAGCCGACCTGGAACAGGTGGATGTGGAGCGGGCAAATGCGGAGCAGGACCCCGCCGCGAGCTCCATCGTGGTCTGCCCGGACGGGCCCCTGATTGTCCGCGGTGAGTTTGAGCTCGTCACCCCGTCCGGCGGTGCCGTACCCCGGGACCGGAAGACGGTGGCCCTGTGCCGGTGCGGGGCCTCCGCCATCAAGCCGTACTGCGACGGCACGCACAAGCTGATCAAGTTCCGCACAGAGCCCCCGGCTGCTTAGCCAGTCCAGCAAGCTCCGCCTGCCTGCCACGCCCTTGCCCCGACTCTTGCCGGGTGGTTGGCGGGTGTGCGGCTAGGCTGGGGACAGTCCGTTTTCCGCCCGCAAGGAGTAATAGGAATGAACCTTTTCATCAAGCTGCTCGGGACCGGGGTGAGCCTGGGTGCAGGCCTGGCCGGCACCAAGCTGGTCAACACCATCTGGGAAAAGACCACGGGACAGAAGCCGCCCACCGGCAAGCACGAGGACGTCCCCACCAGCCTGCGTTCGGCGTTGACCTTCGCGCTGATCTCGGCATCGGTGAGCGCCATCATCCAGGTCCTGGCCAACCGCGGCACGCAGCGTGCCATCACCCGGTTCGCCAAGAGCCAGGACATCGTCTAGCTCTTCCTTACCGCTGCCGGCCGTCGTCGGGGCTGTCCTTCCGGGCAGCCTCGGCGGCGGCTTTTTGCACCACGGCCTCCAGCTCATCGGCGGTGAGCAGTTCCCGGTGCAGGTGCTTGGTGCGGTAGCCTGCGCGGCCCACCATGTGCGCGGACACCGGCACCGTCAGAAGTTGGAAGATCCAGGCCACCACCAGCACCGGCCACACCCACCACGTCCGCATCTGCAGCCCAATGGCGGCCAGCAGGAGGAACAGGCCCAGCACCTGGGGCTTGGTGGCCGCGTGCATGCGGCTCAGCAGGTCCGGAAAGCGGAGCAGGCCGATGGCCGCGCCCAGGGACATGAGTGCCCCCACCACCATGAATATGGCCGAAACCAGGTCGATCCAGGCGTCGGGGTCGGAGAAGTCAGGATTCATCGGGTTTCACCCTCCGGTCTGCTACGAAGCGTGCCACGGTCACAGATCCGATGAAGCCAATAATGGAGATGGCCACCACCAGCATCAGGTTGTTCAGGTGCCGGTTCACGGCCATGTCGATGCACAGCGCCCCGCCCAGGATGGCCAGCAGGACGTCGGCGGCGAGTACCCGGTCCAGGAGCGACGGCCCGCGGGCAATCCTGATGATCGCTCCGGCGGCGGCCAGCGAGAAGATGACGGCTGTAACAGCCAGGACAACGGGCATCATGCGGCGGCCTCCATTCGGACGGCTTCAAGTTCTTCCCGGCTGCCCATGATGCGGATCAGGCCGGCCTCAATGGACCGGACTTCGTTCCGCAGGCCCTCCACGTCTTCCGGGGAGGTGATGTTGAGTGCGTGCAGGTAGAGGGTGGATGTCGAGCGGTCCACCTCAACTACCAGCGACCCCGGGATCAGGGAAATGACATGCCCGGTGGCGGTGACGATCAGGTCCTGGTGGCTGCGCAGCCGTACGGCGACGACGGCGTTGGTCACCTTGGGGCCGCGGACCGTGGCGAGGTAGAGGACCTGCGCGCTGGCCACCACCACCTTCCACAGGAACACCAGGGCAAAGGGCACGGCATGAAGGATGTTGAAGCGGCCACTGAGCTCCACCGGCGGAAGGTAGAAGAGCCGGGCCACCCCTACGGCCAGCAGGGCACCGAACAGGAGGTTGCCAGGGCTGAAATCCTGCCAGAGGGCGCCCCAGACAATCACCAGCCAGACCAGGAGCGGCAGTTCCTGGCGCAGGGAGATGCGTTGGCGGCTCATCGTGTTCCTCCCCCGGTGGAGGTCCCTGCAGCGGCTCCCGGTACAGCGGTGCCCTCCCCCAGGACCGCATGGATGTACGGGGTGCGCTCAAGCATGTCGCGGGCCGCCCGGTCCGACAGCCCGAACAGCGGCCCCGCGAACACGGAGAGGGCAACGCCAAGCGCCACCAGGCCCGCCGTCGAGCCCACCATGGTGCGCGGCAGGAGGGTCACGGTGCTGTTGGCCTTGGCTCCGGGCCCGGAAGCCCTCGTCCCAGGGGTGGCAAGCAGCACCGGGTCCGGATGTTCGGCGTCGGTTGGACGGCGCCAGAAGGCACGGTTCCAGACCCTGGCGATGGCCAGCAGCGTCAGGAGGCTGGTCACCACCCCACCGATCACCAGGGCGTAGGCCAGCGGCGTGCCCAGCTCAATGCCTGCCTGCATCAGCCCCACCTTGCCGAGGAACCCGGAGAACGGCGGGATGCCGGCCAGGTTCATGCCGGGGATGAAGAACAGCAGGGCCAGCATGGGCGACAACTTGGCCAGGCCGCCCAGCCGGTCCACGGAGGAGCTGCCGCCCCGGCGTTCGATGAGCCCGGTCACCAGGAACAGGCTGGTCTGGATGGTGATGTGGTGCGCCACATAGAAGACGGCCGCCGCCAGCCCCACGGCCGAGGACATGGCCAGCCCGAACACCATGTAGCCGATGTGGCTGACCAGGGTGAACGAGAGCAGACGCTTGATGTCGCTCTGGGCCAGCGCACCCAGAATGCCCACCACCATGGTCAGCAGCGCCGCCACCATGAGCGGCGTGTTCAGGGTGTCGCCGGGGAACAGCAGGGTCTCGGTGCGGACCATCGCGTACACGCCCACTTTGGTGAGCAGGCCGGCGAACACCGCGGTGACGGGTGCCGGGGCCGTGGGGTAGGAGTCCGGGAGCCAGAAGGACAGGGGGAAGACGGCGGCCTTGATGCCGAACGCCACCAGCAGCATCACGTGCAGGAGGGTCTTGGTGCCCTGGTCCAGTTCGCCGAGCTTGATGGCCAGGTCCGCCATGTTGACCGTTCCGGTGGCCCCGTAAACCATGGCGATCGCGATCAGGAACAGCACGGAGGACACCACGGAGACCACCACGTAGGTGACGCCGGCCCTGATGCGCGGCCCGGTGCCGCCCAGGGTCATCAGCACGTAGCTTGCGGTCAGCAGGATCTCGAAGCCGACGTACAGGTTGAAGAGGTCCCCGGACAGGAAGGCGTTGGACACCCCGGCCACCAGGATCAGGTAGGTGGGGTGGAAGATCGAGACCGGGGCGTCCTCGTCGCCGTCGGCCATGCCCTGTCCGGTGGCGTAGATCAGCACGGCCAGGCTCACGGCGGAGGACACCACCAGCATCAGCGATGAGAACTGGTCCACCACCATGACGATGCCGAACGGCGGCACCCAGCCGCCAATGGTCACCGCCGTGGTGCCGCCGCTCCAGGCGGACGCCAGCAGGAGGCATTCGAGGAGCAGGGTCAGCGAGAGCAGGCCGATGCTCACCCCACGCTGGGCCCGGGAGTGCCGGATCAGCAGGAAGGTGAGGGCGGCGCCCAGGATGGGAAGTACGACGGCGAGCGGGGCCAGGCTTGCAATGTTCACTTGCCGCCTCCTTCCGGGTTGGGGTCAACGTTGAGCGAGCCGGGCTTTTCCTCCGCGGCAGCGTGTTCTGCGGGCATCTCCCGGCCCCCGGCCACCAGCGTGGCCACGGGCTGGTCCGTTTCCTGGCTTCCCACACCCCTTTCGGAGCCGGCACCGGGCGTTCCGTGGTTGGAGACGTCCCGGCCGTCGGACCCGAGCATGGTGAGCGGGAACTCGGAGGTTTCCGCGGGGATTTCGGCGTCGTCCTCGGCGTCAAAGCTGGGGGTGGCCGCCACGCGGCGGTCCTCCAGGTCGTCCTGGATCTCGTCCTGGCGGGCCAGGACCCAGGTGCGGTAGATGATGCCCAGCATGAACGCCGTGACGGCGAAGGAGATCACGATCGAGGTCAGAATCAAGGCCTGCGGCAGCGGGTCGTTGTAGTCCTGGGCGGCGGTGTCCTTGGCAAACAGCGGAGCCAGGCCAGCGTATCCGCCGGTGGCCAGGATCAGCAGGTTGGTGGCGTTGGCCAGGAGCATCAGCCCCAGCAGCACCCGGGTAAGGCTGCGTTCCAGGATCAGGTAGATGCCGCAGGCGTACAGGGCGCCCATCACGATCAGCAGGGTCAGGTTGACGCTCATGCGTGGCCCTTCGCGGTGGTCTCGGCAGGAATCCCGTCCGGTTCCTGTTCCTGCTGGTCCGGGCCATCGAGGCGTTCGGGTTCCTGCCCGTGCCGGTCGTGGTCCGGTTCGTGGCCGCCCTCCGCGGACCGCTCCTCCATGTGCTCATCGATTTCGGCCCCGAGGCTGCGCAGCACATCCAGCACCAGGCCCACCACCACGATGTACACGCCGATATCGAAGATGGTTGAAGTGACGAACTTGATGTCCCCGAACACGGGCAGCCACACCTCGATAATGGCGGACTGGAACACCTGGCCGCCCAGCAGCAGGGGCATCACACCTGAGATTGCAGCCAGGGCCAGCCCGGACCCCAGCAGGCCGCCGGCACTGATCGGCGCCGCTTCCCGGAGTTCGAAGCGCCCGCCCGCCAGGTAGCGGATGGTCAGGGCCAGCCCTGCCGTGAGGCCGCCGGCAAAGCCGCCGCCGGGCAGGTTGTGGCCTGCCAGCAGCAGGTACAGCGAGAAGATGATCATGGAGTGGAAGATCAGCCGGGTGATTACCTCGAAGATGATGGAACGGCGTTCCGGTGCCAGTGTCCTGCCGGCCACGATCCAGGCGTCGCTGGCCGAGGCCGCGAACTTCCGGCTGATGGCCAGGGCTGCCGCGTCACGGGAGCCGGGGTCCACGCCGCGGTAGCGTCCCACCGTGCCCTCGGCAACGGAAGCCGAGGACTGCAGCCGGTCACCGCGCCCCCGCACGAAGATCAGGCTGGCCACGCCGGTGGCGGCGAGCGCCAGCACGCTGATTTCACCGAACGTGTCCCAGGCACGGATGTCCACCAGGGTCACGTTGACCACGTTCAGCCCGCCGCCGCCCTCATATGCAAGCTGCGGGAACTGCAGCGAGATGGGAATGGCCGTGCGGGCACCCATGGCGAAGATGGCGGCGAACACCATGGTCACGCCGAACCCCAGACCGATGATGACACGCACCACCCGGTACCTGCCGCCGGTACGGTCCCGCAATTCGGGCGGCAGGCTGCGCATGGCCAGGACGAAGGCCACCAGGATGATGGTCTCCACCAGCATCTGGGTCAGGGCCAGGTCCGGGGCGCCCTGCAGCGCAAACACCAGCGCGATGCCGTACCCGGTCACCGACACCATCAGGACCGCAAGGAAGCGTTTGTTGGCCTTGACGGCAGCGAGCGCGCCGATCACGATCCCTACGCCCGCCACGAGCTGCAGCGGGGAGTTGGGATCCACCAGGTAGATGTTCTGCGGCATGGCGCTGCCGCCCAGCAGGATGGCCACGAGCGGCAGGACGAATGCCACGCTGAGGATCACGGCAAGGTAGAAGTACAGCGAACCGCGCTGCGTGCGGCCGGTGATCCAAACCGCCACGTCATCCAGGGCCCCGATGGTCAACTGGTAGGCGCGGTCGCCGTCCACCCACGCCGGGACCAGGGACTGGGCGCGGGCCACCGCATTGCGGCCAAAGTACATGGCGGCACCCAGCACAAAGGTGAGGGCTGTCAGCCCAAGCGCCGGGGTGAAGCCATGCCATAGCGCAAGGTGCCCTGCCTGCTGGGCCGGAGTGCCGGCGTCGGGCGCTGTGGAAGCGAAGAGCGCAGCGTACGGCTGGATCCAGTCGTCCACCGGAACCGGCCAGAGCCCATAGGCGATGGTGAGGAGGCTGAGGATGGCAGGGGCGGCAAGGAAGGAGGGCGTGATCGCCTTGAACGGGGTGGGCTCCACGCCGCGCTTGACCGCAAAAGCACCCCACATGAAGCGGGCGCTGTACGCAAAGGTGAGGATGGAACCCAGCACCAGCCCCACCAGGACCACCGGGCCCCAGGGACCGGAGTGCGGCTCCAGGGCGTGGTGCACGAACGCTTCCAGCACCGATTCCTTGGCCACGAAGCCGCCCAGCAGTGGAATGCCCGCCATGGACGCGGCCCCGATTCCGGCCACGATGCCCAGGGCGCGTGAGGAGCGGAAGACACCGGACAGCTTACGAACATCACGGGTTCCGGACTGGTGGTCGATGATGCCCACCACCAGGAAGAGCGTGGCCTTGAACAGGCCGTGGGCCAGCAGCATGGCCAGGCCCGCGAGCGCGGCATCGGGGGTTCCCAAGCCCACCACCATGGTGAGGAAGCCCAGCTGGCTGACGGTGCCGTAGGCAAGGATCAGTTTGATGTCGGTCTGCCGCAGCGCCCGGTAGCCACCCACCAGCATGGTGGCCAGGCCCAGCCCCAGGACTACGGGCTGCCAGTACGCGGTCTCGGAGAAGCCGGGCGCGAGCCGTGCCACCAGGTAGATGCCGGCCTTGACCATCGCCGCGGCGTGCAGGTAGGCGCTGACGGGAGTGGGCGCGGCCATGGCGCCGGGCAGCCAGAAGTGGAACGGGACCAGGGCGGACTTGGTGATGGCACCCACCAGGATGAGGACGACGGCGGCGCTCACCATGGCGCCCGACGTTCCGGTTGCCAGCGAGGCGGCCTGCTCCAGGATGCCGGAGATGCGGTAGGTCCCGGCGGTGTAGCCGAGCATGATGAGGCCCACCAGCATGGCCAGGCCGCCGGCGGTGGTGACCATCAATGCCTGGAGGGCGGAGCGCCGGGCGGCAAGCCGGGTCCGGGCGAAGCCGATCAGCAGGTAGGACAGGATGGTGGTCAGTTCCCAGAAGATGAACAGCAGCAGGAGGTCATCCGCTGTGACCAGTCCGAACATGGCACCGGCGAAGGCCAACAACTGGGCACCGAACGCACCCAGGTCCTGGTCCTTCCTCTTGAAGTACCGCGCGCAATAGACCAGCACCAGGGAGCCGACGCCAAGCACCAGGAGGGACATCACCCAGGCCAGCGCGTCCATGCGGAAGGCCAGTTCCAGATGGAGGCTGGGGATCCAGTCGAACGTTTCGGTGATGGCTCCGGCGCCGGAATAGATCGGGCCGTGCTGGAGCATCAGCCAGCCGAAGGAAACCGCGGGAACTGCAGCCAGCGCGTAAAAGGCGTTCCGGCCCCAAACCCTGAAGAGCAAGGGCGCGAGGACAGCCACCGAAAAGTGCACGGCAAGGACTGTGATCACTGTATTCTCCGCAACGTCAGGGATTCGATTGTCAAAAGTTGGAGCAGGCGGCAAAAAGTTAGGTCCGGGAGGGTTTAGTTTATCAAGGCGTGCCTGCCAGCCTTCCCGTTCAATGGCTCCCCACCCGGGCAGAATCCCCGGCAGCACGGGCCGGAGCTCCCCGGAGTGTTCGCCACGGGCGGATACGATTCATCGTATGAACAGCGCCAGCGCGCCGGGGGCAATGCAGCCGGCCTCGGAACTCGAAGCCGGAACCCCGTCCTCCAGCAAGGGGCGCATCCTGGCCTGGGCCTCCTGGGACTGGGGTTCGGCGGCCTTCAACGCAGTGATGACTACCTTCGTCTTCACCGTTTACCTGACGTCCAACGCCTTTGGGGGCGAGGACAGCGCATCGGCCGTGCTGGGCGCCGCGCTGGCCGTGGGCGGATTCGCCATCGCGCTGCTGGCACCCGTGACGGGCCAGCGCTCCGACGCGGGCGGCCGGCGCAAGCTGTGGCTGGGAGTGAACTCGGCCGCCGTCGCCATCCTCACGGCCCTGTGCTTCTTCGTGTTCCCGCGGCCGGAGTTCCTGCTCCTCGGGGCCTGCCTGATCGCCCTGGGCAACGTGTTCTTTGAATTCGCCGGCGTCAACTACAACGCCATGCTGGCCCAGGTTTCCACGCCGCAGAACATCGGAAAGGTCAGTGGATTCGGCTGGGGCGCCGGCTACCTGGGCGGGATCGTGGCCCTCCTGATCGTCCTGCAACTCTTTGTCCAGCCGGCTTTTGACTGGTTTGGCGCGTCCACGCAGGACAGCCTCAACATCCGACTGGTGGCCGTCTTCTCAGCCCTGTGGTTCTTCGTCTTCGCCCTTCCCGTCCTGTTCGCCGTCCCTGAACTACCCCGGTCACCCCAGGCCGCCCGCCTGGGTTTCCTTGCCAGCTACGGCCTGTTGTTCCGGCGGATCAAGGCCATCTACGCCACCAGCCCCCACACCATCTACTTCCTCTTAGCCAGCGCCGTATTCCGTGACGGCCTGGCCGCGGTCTTCACGTTCGGCGGGATCATCGCGGCCGGCACGTTTGGCTTTGCCCTTTCCCAGGTGATCTTCTTCGCGATCTTCGGGAACGTAGTGGCGGCCATCGGCGCGATGCTCGGCGGGTTCCTTGACGACAAGGTGGGCCCCAAAGCCGTCATCACCGGCTCCCTGGTGGGACTGCTTGTGGCCGGGACTGCCATCCTGGTCCTGGGTAACGGCAACTATTCCTTCTTCGGCATGCAATGGGCGGGCAGCACCACGTTCTGGGTGTTCGGCCTGTTCCTCTGCCTGTTCGTCGGGCCGGCCCAGTCATCGTCGCGCGCCTACCTGGCCAGACTCGCACCGCACGGGGAGTCCGGCGAACTCTTCGGGCTGTATGCCACCACCGGCCGGGCCGTCAGCTTCCTTGCACCCGCCCTGTTCACCCTCTGCATCACCCTGGCAACCCCGCTGGTGCCTGCCGGCCAGGCACAACGGTGGGGCATCCTGGGCATCATGGTGGTCCTCCTGGCAGGACTCCTGGTGCTGCTGCCGGTGAAGCCACCGGCAAAGGCTCCCGTCGCCGTCGTTCCCGCCGGCTGAAACACCGCGATGGGGGCCTGGTCCGGGACTCCGCCAAGTGGTGGAAGGCGGACTAGGCTGGACCCATGAACGTGGACGAAACGAACCTTCCGGGCCTGGGCCTCCGGAAGGATTTCATGACCGCCTCCGGACGCCGCATCGGTGTGGTGGAGCGGCGGGAGGGCCAGACGGAACTCATCGTTTCCACCTGGGACGACCCCGATACCTGCCAGGCTTCGATTCCGCTCACCAGCGATGAAGCAGCCACCCTTGGCAACCTCCTGGGCGGCACGCACCTGGCAATGAAGCTCGCGGAGGAGCACAAGGACGTCCCGGGCATCGTCACCCGGCAGTTCTCCATCGCCGCCGACTCCCCGTTCCAGAACCAGCCCATGGGCAAGGCGTCCATCCGCACCCGGAGCGGCGTCTCCATCGTGGCCATCATGCGCGAGGGTGAGGTGCTGCCATCGCCCGGGCCCGACGTCGTCCTCCACCCCGGCGACCTGCTGGTGGCAGTGGGCACCCAGGAAGGCCTCGACTCAGCGGCCCATATCCTGCGCCACGGCTAGTTCCCATGGACCCGTTGGCCCAGACGCTCGTTGAACTGGGGGCCGTTGTGTTCTGCCTCGGCCTCCTGGCCAGGCTGGCCGGACGGATCGGGATGTCGCCCATCCCCTTTTACCTGCTGGGCGGGCTGGCCTTCGGCGCCGGCGGCGTCGTCAAGCTCGAAGGCATGCACGAATTTGCCCATCTTTCCGGCGAAATCGGCGTCATCCTCCTGCTGCTTATGCTCGGGCTGGAATATACGGCTGCCGAACTTTTTACCGGGCTGCGCCGTTCCTGGCAGGCCGGCATCCTGGACCTCGTCCTGAACTTCCTCCCCGGAGCCGGGCTCGCGCTGCTCCTGGGCTGGGGCGGCGTGGGTGCCATGGTCATGGGCGGGGTCACCTACATCTCCTCCTCGGGCATCGCCGCCAAGGTCATTACGGACCTGGGCCGGCTTGGTAACCGCGAAACACCCGTGGTGCTGTCCATCCTGGTGTTCGAGGACCTGGCCATGGCCGTCTACCTGCCCATCCTCACGGCCACCCTGGCCGGGGTGAGTTTCCTGGGCGGGCTGACCACGGTGGGGACTGCCCTGGCGGTGGTCACCGTGGTCCTGATGGTGGCGCTGCGGCACGGGCACCACGTGTCCAAGGCCGTGCACAGCGAGAACTCCGAGGTCTTCCTGCTCAACGTCCTCGGGGCCGCCCTGCTGGTGGCGGGCGCCGCATCCGCCATGCAGGTCTCTGCGGCAGTGGGCGCGTTCATGCTGGGCATCGCCATCTCAGGCTCCACCGCGCACAATGCCACCCGCATCCTTGAGCCGCTGCGGGACCTGTTTGCCGCTATCTTCTTTGTGGCGTTCGGGCTCAACACGGACCCCGCCTCCATTCCGCCGGTCCTGGGCTGGGCCCTGGTCCTGGCGGTGGCCACGGCGGGCACCAAGATGATCACGGGAATCTGGGCCGCCAAGCAGGCCGGAATCGCCCGGCCGGGCCGCTTCCGGGCGGGCGCCGCACTGGTGGCGCGCGGCGAATTCTCCATCGTGATCGCGGGCCTTGCCGTTGCCTCGGGAGCGGTTCCGCATGAGCTCGCGGCGCTGGCCACCGCCTACGTGCTGCTGATGGCGGTGCTGGGTCCGCTGGCCGCGCGCTATGTGGAGCCGCTGGCCAAGCCGTTCATCCGGCCGCGGGCGGTCGCCCCGCAGACCTAGCCCCTCAAAGCATTGGAAGCGCAGGAGCTTTGGCGCGCGGCTGCCTGCTGGTGCTCTAGATGCTGGTGCGGTGGAAGTTCAGGTGGCTGCGGCTGGCGGTGGGGCCACGCTGGCCCTGGTACCGGTTTCCGTACTCCCCCTGGCCGTACGGGTACTCCGCCGCCGAAGTCAGCCGGAAGAAGCAGAGCTGGCCGATCTTCATCCCCGGCCACAGCTTGATGGGCAGTGTTGCCATGTTGGACAGCTCAAGGGTGACGTGGCCGGAAAAGCCGGGGTCGATGAAGCCGGCAGTGGAGTGGGTCAACAGGCCAAGCCGGCCCAGCGATGACTTGCCTTCCAGGCGGGCCGCAATGTCGTCGGGCAGCGTCACGGTCTCATAGGTGGAACCCAGGACGAACTCCCCCGGGTGCAGGATAAAGGCCTCGTCCTGCTCCACTTCCACCAGCCGGGTCAGCTCGGGCTGCTCCTGCGCCGGATCAATGTGCGCGTACTTGTGGTTGTCGAACAACCGGAAGAACTTGTCGATCCGGACATCCACGGACGACGGCTGGACCATCGCCGGATCGTACGGTTCCAGCACGATCCGCTGGGAATCAATTTCGGCTCGAATGTCGCGGTCAGAGATCAGCACCGTCCCAAATTACCGTATCGGTTATCCACAGCCACACTTTCCCGTTGTTGCTGTGGCCTGGTGGGGCTAATGTTGCGAATGAAAGCCGCCGGAATGGTCTCCCGGATGGCGTAACAGAGCTGGGGATGTTGTGAATAAATTAGTGGCACCGTCTTTTATTGGCGTGCTCTGTGCATTGGCGCTGGTCTCTTCGTCTGCCGCCGCACCCCCCGAGCCGCTGCCCTTCGGCCAGGCCTCGGGCACAGCGAGCATCACACTGCAGGCTCCGCTGGTCCGTGGCAGCGGAACGTCCATGCAGGCTGACACGGCAGGGAAACTCACCCCTGCCGTGGACCCCGATATCCGCGTCGCTTCGCCCCTGACCGGGGCAGCCCCCGCACCGGACCCTGCACCCGCTCCCCCAACGGCCACGTCCGCACCCGACCTCGCCCCTCCGTCCGATGCCGGGGTTGCGCCCTCCACGGAAACTTCGGCGTCTCCGCCACCCACTTCCGCTTTCCCGGCCACACCCCAAACGGCTTCCATCCCTCCGCTGTGGGCACCGGACCAGGAACTGTCCTCACCGTCCACAACGCAGCTCGCGGCTCCCGATTCCTCCGCCCCCCTTTCCACCGAGGCACTGGTACCGGACAGCAACGCGTCCGCCATCCTCACCGTGTTCACCAAGATCAACGAGTACCGGGTGGCCAACGGCCTTAACAAGGTCAAGTACCACCCCACTGTGGCCGGGTTGTCGCAAGAATGGTCGGACAACATCGCCACGCGTGAGGTAATCGAACACCGCGCGAGTTTCTGGACTGATCCCCGCGCCCTGAACCCCAACAACGGAGCCGGTGAAGTCATCGCCATCCGCACCGACCGGGACGCCGCCCAGCTTGTGGAGTGGTGGAAGGGTTCACCGGGCCACAATGCCATGCTTCTCGACCCGCGCTTCAACGTGATGGGCGCCGGGATCTCCTATACGAACTCCACGTACCGGATTTGGGGTGTGGTGAACTTCTTCGGATACACCACACTGCCGGCGGGAACCCTCGATTCCCCGGGTGGCGCCGGGTCGGGTGGAGCTTTCCCGCCCCCGCCGCCAAGCCTGTGCGACGCACCCGTCAAGCACATGCCGCCCACCCTCAATCTCGCCGCAGCGGCGATCACCGGCCCGGCGGACCTCGTTTCCGTCGACTCCGCCGGCCAACTGCTGAACCGGGCGTCCACCGGCCCCCGCACCTACGCCGCGGCCAAGGTCATCGGCTCCGGCTTTGGCGGAGCCAAGGAAGTCTTTGTCACCGACTGGGACCGGGACGGCGCCTATGACGTCCTGACCCAGTGGACCGGCGGCAACCTGACCCTGTACAGGGGCATCGCCACCGGTGGGTTCCAGGCGCCCATCACCCTCGGTACGGGTGGCTGGAACACCCTGACCTTGGCCGTGGGTGGTTGGTGCGCCAACAACCGCATGCCCCAGATCCTGGCGCTGGACGGCGCCGGCAACCTGTTCATGTATGCGAACAGGGGAACCGGCGACATCGCGGACCGGGTCACCATTGCCACTGGCATCTACGCCTCCCGGCTCTCCATGGTGGACTACGACGCCGACGGTTTCCAGGACGTCCTCGCGCTGAAGACCGACGGCACCGTACAGCTCTACCGCGGGTGGGGCACCACCGCGGTCCGCGCGGAGGCCAGGCCCACCGTCGCAACGGGGTGGACGGACGTCACGGGAATCCGGGCGCTGCGGAATGTCACCGGGCTGAACTCCACGGGCGTGGCCCTCCGGCGGGCCAATGACACCGTGCAGTACTGGGACCTTAGCTCTGGAAGCCTCGCGTCGCCGTCGAACATAACCGGCCCCTGGAGCGGGCAGCGGCTGGCGCAGTAGGCCAGGCTGTCTGCCGGCACCGGTAGCCGAACCCCGGCACCAGCACCCGGCATTGCAGCGTCAGAGTGCGGGCTGCAGTTCCAGCACGTGCTTCAGCCGGTCCAGCTGGGCCACGTCGGAGCTGACGCGGCGCTGCAGCATCCCGTCCAGGAACGTGAACCTGCTGAGGAAGCCGAAGCGGCCGCCGCGTTTTGCTTCCATGGCGAACCGCACGCGGGTCCCGGCGTCCTCGCTGCTGAGGTAGTAGCCGCCCCAGCGGGTTGCGGGACCGGAGACGATGTGGAATTCAATTTCTGCCCCTGGCCGCAGGTTGGTGATCTCCAGTTCCGCCGGGATGCTCAGGCCGGAGCGGCCGGCCACCATTTTGCGGTACAGCGCGCCGTTGGCATCGGCGGGCCCCCGAACGAGCTTCACGCTCCGGACGTCACTGCGCCAGGCGGGAAGATTGGTCGCGTCAAGGAGGTATTGGTACACGGGCATGGCGTCGCGTTCTATGAGGACCTCGTGCTCTGCGATTGCCATGTAAAAAAATTCCTGTGGTTGACGTCGGCTGCCGCAATAGCTGCCTCCCCCAAATGCGGCCGCTACCCGGATCAGGTTAGCCAGCGCCCCTCGGCCGGGCCTAGCAGGCACCGCGGACGTTATTGAAGAGTTACTGGATGACGCCCCGGGTTGCGGCGGGTTGCAGGTCTTGCATTGAAGGACACGGAGGCGCTGCTGGCCGGGTTGGCGGGGAGCCTGCAGATCTGCGCTAAGCTAAGTTCTGCCCCGCTCGAGCGAGGGCGCTGCGGCTGTAGCTCAATGGTAGAGCGCTAGCTTCCCAAGCTTGATACGCGGGTTCGATTCCCGTCAGCCGCTCTCGTGCCCGCACAACGGCCCTCCACAGTTCCATTAGGTGCCAGGGTGTACCGTCGGTAGCAAGGAGCCTTTCGGCTCCGCTACAGGAGCAATCATGGCTGATAAGTCCCCGCGTCAAACGGCATCAAAAAAGTCCGGCAAGTCCATCAAGGAAAAGCGCGCAGACAAGAGGGCCGCAGCTGCCCCTGCCGGCTCCTTGGACATCACCCCCACCAAAGCGGCGAAGAAGAAGTAACCCAGCGAACATCCCGCTGGGCCAGCACAAGACCCCGTCATCGCGGCTGATGGCGGGGTCTTGTGTTCGCTGCAGGCAGGCGACCGGCCCTACCGGGCCCGTTCGCTAGGCACCCGCGTGCCTGCTGACGATTCTCAAAGGGCGCCGGGCCTTCATGTCCATCCGGACCGCCAGGCCACCCTTCCGCGCCAGGATCGCGGCGACGGTGATGGCCGCCAGCGCGGGCACGCCGCCGGAGACCAACAGGGCAACATGCGGGTTGGCATGTTCAGCGATCGAGCCCAGCATGGGGCCGCCCAGCGCCTGGCCCCCGATCTGCACCATGATGTACAGGCTCATCACGCGGCCGCGGATGCCCAGGTTGGAACTGACCTGCACCAGCTGGTTGCAGCCGGTCAGGAACATGAGGCACCAGAATCCGGACAGCACCATCACCGCCCCGAAGGACACCATGGACGGCGCAAGCGCAGCAAGGCAGAGCATCAGGCCGTACATGCCGGCGCAGAACACCACGGACCGAAGGCGCAGTTGACGACGGCGGGTGGACGCCACGGCGCCGGACAGGGCACCAAGTGCCACCAGGGCATTGAGCACACCGTAGCCACCGGCGCCCACCTGGAAGACGTGGTCCGCGAAGGCGGCGAGGATTACGGGCAGGCTCATGGCGAAGACCGAAACGAATCCGGCCATCAGCCATGGCCAGTAGATAGTGGGCTTGCTCAGGGCATAGCGGAGCCCCTCCCGCAGCATTCCCTTGCTCTTGGGCGTGGGTGCACTGACGAACAGCTGGTCCTTCCGCAGGACCAGGAGCATCACCACCGTCGAGCAGCAGGCCAGGGCGTTGGCCGCAAAAGCCCAGCCGGCGCCCACCGCCGTCAGCAGCAGGCCCGCGATGGCCGGGCCGATCAGGCCGCCCAGCTGGAAGGTGGTGGAGTTGACGCTGATGGCGTTCCGCAGATAGGTGGGGCCTACGAGTTCGTTGACGAACACTTGGCGCGCCGGCTGGTCGAGGACTGTCACCAGGCCCAGGACCAGGGCAATGCCGTAGACGTGCCACACCATGATGACGCCGCTGAGGGCAAGGGTGGCAAGCGTTGCGGCAAGGACAGCGGCCACGCTCTGGCACAAGATGAGGATCTTTCGCTTGGCGAACCGGTCGGCGATCATGCCACCCCAGGGCCCCAGCAGCAGGGAGGGCAGGAACTGCAGAGCCACGGTGATGCCAACGGCTGTCACGGAGCCGGACAGCTGGAGCACCAACCAGTCCTGGGCGATCCGCTGCATCCAGATGGCGATGACCGCGATGAAGTGGCCGGCCGCAAAGATCCGGAAGTTGGGCACCTTCAGCGAGATGAAGGTGTGCTTCCACGGGAGCCGCTCCGCGACGACCGGAATCGGCTGGGTCTGGTTGTTGGGCGGCGCTGAGCCCGCCGCGTCGATGACTGGTTGGGAGATGGAGGCCGACGAAGGCGGAGGGGGTGCCACAGGGATGTCCTCAAATATTGCGGGCGGTCTGGGATGCCCTTAACGCTAGGCTGGCGGAGCAGATTATGGAGGCGTATGGTCCCTATAACTCGTATTGCAATACGCAATAAGACCGCAGCTACAGAGTCACCGGAGTCCACATGTTCGAACCAGCCCAGTTGCGCTCTTTCCTGGCCGTCGCCGATACGCTCAGCTTCACCAAAGCCGCCGAGCGCCTCGGGCTGGCCCAGCCGACCATCAGCCAGCACATCCGCAAGCTGGAGGCGGCGGCCAAGCGCAGCCTGATCACGCGCGATACCCGCGATGTCCGGCTGACGGACAACGGGGACGCCATGGCCGGATTCGCCCGGAACATTCTGTCCGCCCACGACGCCGCAGCCCGCTACTTTTCAGGTTCGGCGATGCGGGGCCGGCTGCGGTTCGGCACCGCGGACGATCTCGCCATAACCGGGCTGCCGCGCATCCTGCGCGAGTTCCGGCAGATTTACCCCCAGATCAACCTGGAGCTGACGGTGGGGCAAAGCGACCAGCTGTACCGCAAGCTCAACGCCGGCCAGCTGGACCTGGTCTTCGTGAAATGGGTGGCAGGGGCAAAGGATGGCACCGTGGTCCAGCACGATTCCTTCTCCTGGGTGGGCCTGGAGCAGACCGTGATGGAGCCGGGCACCCCCGTACCCCTGATCGCCTACCCCGCGCCCAGCCTCAGCCGGAAACTCGCCATCGATGCACTCGAAGCGCACGGCAGGACCTGGCGGATCACCTGCACCACCCGGCAGATCAGCGGCGTGCTGGCAGCGGTCCGGGCCGGGATCGGCGTGGCCGTGATGCCGACCTCGCTGGTGCCTGAAGACCTGAAGATCATCACCCGTCGCTTCGACCTTCCCGCCGTGGGCGATGTGGACTTCACCCTGATCCGCAATCCGCTGGCGAACGCCGAGGTGATCGACGCCCTCACCCAGTCGATCGTCGGCCGGACCATTAACCGGCAAACTTAACTCTCTTCCGGCATGATTTCCAGTATTTGGGGGAGTTAGGGGGTTCGTGTCCATTGATAGGGGAACTGGCATAGCCTATGCTGATTTTTCAAGGTCAAGCAGCAGGCCAGTTCACTAAATCAAGCGCGTCCCCTGCATGGGAAAACGCTTGGGACAGGCAGCCAATGACGACAGCCAGGAACATCCATCTCGGTTCTGCACACGCACGCCCGTACTCTGCACCGCGGCCGTCCACGCGCCAGAACACCCTCGGAACCGGACACGCCTCCGTGGACTCCGGATACGTCGGGAAACCCACCTGCGACAAATGCCGAACCGATGAGTTCGTCTACCTTGAGTCGTACATTCCCCCCACCTACCGGCGGGACGGAACGGTAGCCACCCTTGGCGAAGTGGCCTACACCTGCACCCGTTGCGAGGATTTCTCAGCCCACAGCGTCCCGGTCACCTGGACTCCGCCCGGCTGGTATTTGGGCTAAAGCCTTATGCGAAAGGCCGGGCAGCCACTCTGAGTGGCTGCCCGGCCTTTCGCGTGGGCGGACCTTGGTAGGCCGGTCCTGGGTACCTAGATCAGCGCGTCTGAAAGGTGGTTCGGGGTACCGAAACGGTGTGCCGTGATGCTGACAGCCTGCTCGTGCAGGAACGGCAGAAGTTCAACGCGTCCGGCCTCAGTGACTGCGTGCGCGTAGATGGCAAGGTCGGGCCGTCCGCCGGTCGCCTCCGCGAGCGCTGACGCGTCGCCGCCGATCAGACGGATCCGGGCGCCGGAGAGCCTGCCTTCGGAGGCGAGGCGTTCCGCCGAAGCCAGCCAGCCGGCGTCGGACTCCACCGCCACCTCGATGTCCTGGGCGGTGAGCACGGAGCGCAGCTGGGCGGGAAGTTCGACGGCGCTGGACACCGTGAGCGCCGAGCCCGCCAGAATGCCGGCCGCCACCGTCCGCAGCAGGTGTGCCAGCGGCGCGCCTTCGGAAAGCCGGATGGTGACCGGGAGGCTGCGGTAGCGGAAGATGTTGCGTTCGGCGCTCAGCCCGGAAACATCCTTGGCGGTGCCAAACTCCTCGGCCCAGGCGTGGGCGTCGGATGCCAACGCCCGTTCGACGGACTCAAGCTCGGCAGGCTGCAGCGCGGGGCCGGAAGCATTAAGGAGCCGGCGGATGCCCGCGTGCGTGATCTCGGCCTTGGCGGCACTGGTGGCCGGAGCCCAGTCGCCCAGACCGGCCAGGTAGTTGGGACCGCCCGCCTTGGTGCCCGGTCCGACTGCCGACTTCTTCCACCCGCCGAACGGCTGGCGCTGCACGATGGCTCCGGTGATGCCGCGGTTGACGTAGAGGTTGCCGGCCTGGATGCCGTCCAGCCAGACGCCGAGCTCCTCGGCGTTCAGGGAGTGCAGGCCCGCGGTCAGGCCGTATTCGATCTGGTTCTGGATGGCGATGGCCTCTTCCAGGGTCCCGGCGGTCATTACGCCCAGGACCGGGCCGAAGAATTCGGTGAGGTGGAAGTAGGAACCGCGCTTGACCCCGTAGCGCACGCCCGGGCTCCAGAGCCGGCCGGTATCGTCGAGTTTCCTGGGCTCCACGGCCCAGTTCTCCCCGTCGCCCAGGGTGGTGAGCGCGTTCAGCAGCTTGCCGTTGGCGGGCTCGATGATGGGGCCCATCTGGCTGGTGGGGTCCTGCGGGTAGCCCACCTTGAGGGACGTGACGGCGTCGATCAGCTGGTTGTGGAACCGCTTGGATTTGGCCACCGAGCCCACCAGGATCACCAGCGAAGCGGCAGAGCACTTTTGGCCGGCGTGGCCGAAGGCGGAGTAGGCCACGTCCTTGGCTGCCAGGTCCAGGTCTGCGCTGGGTGTGACGATGATGGCGTTCTTGCCGCTGGTTTCGGCCAGCAGCGGCAGGTCCTTCCGGAAGGAGCGGAACAGCTCGGCGGTTTCGTAGCCGCCGGTGAGGATGACGCGGTCCACGGCAGGATGGCTGATGAGCTGTTTGCCGAGTTCCCGCTCGCCCAACTGCACCATGGTCAGCACGCCCTTGGGCACGCCGGCCTCCCAGAGTGCCTCCACCATGACGGCGCCGCTGCGGGCGGCCTGCTTGGCGGGTTTGATGACGACGGCGGAGCCGGCGGCGAGTGCCGCCAGGGTGGACCCTGCCGGAATGGCGACCGGGAAGTTCCATGGCGGGGTGACAACGGTGAGTTTGGCCGGGACGAACGTGGCGCCGTCGACCGTGTCCAGCTTCCGTGCGGATTCGGCGTAGTAGTGGGCGAAGTCCACTGCTTCGCTGACCTCGGGATCGCCCTGGTCAATGGTTTTGCCGGTCTCGCTGGCCATGACCTCCAGGAGGTCGGCGCGCCGGGCCTCCAGGATCTCGCCCGCGCGGTGCAGGATCTCGGCGCGCTCGCTACCCGAAAGCCCGCCCCAGTCCTTGCCCTTCTCCACAGCGTTGGCAAAGGCCGAGTTCAGCGTTTCCTCGTCGTTGATGAACGCGGCCTTCACGGCGGCGTTGCCCAGGGTGGAGGACGGAACGCGCTCCAGGATGGCGCGGCCCCAGGGGCGGTTGGCCGGCAGCGCGGGATCCGTGTCGGGGGTGTTCCGGAAGCCGGTGTGCGGCATGGGTTCCGGCGGGAGGTTACGGTCCTGGCGGCGGTTGGGCAGCGGGACGGTGTTGTCTAGCGCCTCCAGCGCGGAGAGGAAGCGCTGCTTTTCGCGCTCGAACAGGCCTTCGTTTTCACTGAGCTCGAAGACTGCGGACATGAAGTTGTCCTGGCTGGCGCCCTCTTCCAGACGGCGGATCAGGTAGGCGATGGCGACGTCGAACTCGGCCGGGTGCACTACCGGGGTGTAGAGCAGCAGGGAACCGACGTCCTTCTTGACGGCTTCGGCCTGGCCCTGCGCCATGCCTAGGAGCATTTCGAACTCGATGCCGGACTCCACGCCGCGCTGCTTGGCCAGGAGCCAGGCGAAGGCGATGTCGAACAGGTTGTGGCCCGCCACACCGATCCGGATGTTCTTGATCCGGTCGGGGTGCAGCGCGTAGTTGATGACCCGCTTGTAGCTGGTGTCCGAGTCCTGCTTGGTGCCCCATGTGGCCAGGGGCCAGTCGTGGAGGGAAGCCTCCACGTGTTCCATGGGGAGGTTGGCGCCTTTGACCACGCGGACCTTGATGCCTGCGCCACCGTTGGCGCGCCGCTGGGCTGCCCAGTCCTGCAGCCGGACCATGGCGGACAGGGCGTCGGGAAGGTACGCCTGGAGCACGATCCCGGCCTCGAGGTTCCTGAACTCTGGCTGGTCCAGGATCCTGGTGAAGACCGCGATGGTCATGTCCAGGTCCTTGTACTCCTCCATGTCCAGGTTGATGAACTTGGCCTTGCCGCCGGTGCTGCTTCCCGGGCCCGCGAAGGAGTTGGCGAGCTGGAAGAGCGGGGTGAGCTTTTCGACGACGTGTTCCACGGCTTCGTCGAAGGCCCAGGCGGAGTGCGGGGCAACCGTGGAGGAGACCTTGATGGAGACGTAGTCGACGTCGGGTCGCGCCAGCAGTGCGTGCGTGCCCTCGAGCCGGCGGGCGGCCTCGTGCTCGCCGAGTACTGCCTCGCCCAGCAGGTTGACGTTGAGCTTGATGCCGTCCTTCCTGATCCTGGCGATGGCGGGACCAAGCTTGGCGTCGGTGGCGTCAACGATCAGGTGGCCCACCATTTCGCGCAGCACCTTGCGGGCGATGGGGATGACTACCTGCGGCATCACCGGCGCCATCGTGCCGCCGAGCGCCACGGCGCTGCGCATGTACCAGGGCAGGAAGGCCGGAACCTTGGGGGCCAGGGCTGCCAGGTTGCGGGCGGCGACGTTCAGGTCCTCGGGACGGACAACGCCGTCGACGAAGCCCACCGTGAACTCCAGGCCGTTGGGGTCCTTGAGGACGCCGGCCAGCTGCTGGGCGGAGGCGTCCACCGGAACCTTGGCGGCCTCGGTGAGCCAGTGCCGGACCAGGGCCACCGCTTCAGTGGCGAGGGCTTTTGCCTGGGGGACGTCGACGTCGACGGTCTGCGGTGCGGTGCCGGCCGAGGTTGTCGGTTCCGTTGCAACGTGGGTCATGGTTTTCCCGATCTTTCTTGCTGTGGGAGGAGGTCTTTCCATCAGTATGAGCTTCCACTCACATAAGATAAAGCGATCTTTTCCAACCAATACAGGTTAGGAAAACCGAATGTTTTTCCACCCCCTCGTTCCCTCCCGATTACCCTTCCGGAAAGCCGCGAGCCCTCCCCCAAGGAACGTGGGAGAGGGCTCGGCGGGACGGACCTTTATCTGATGACGCGTTGGGAGAACCGCGGCAGGAAGTGACGGGGCGTCTGGGGGGAGGTCAGGTGAGCGGGCGGTGCAGGTCCGCGAGTTCCTGGTGCCGGGGGCTGTTGGGGTTCATGAGCGAGTGCTTGCGCCCGTAGCCGAAGTAGATGACCAGGCCGATGACCAGCCAGACCACGAACCGCAGCCAGGTTTCCCAGTGCAGCTGGAGCATCAGGAAGGCAGAGGCCAGGACACCGAACGCCGGGATCACGGGCATCAGGGGCAGGCGGAACGTACGGGGAGCATCAGGCCGCTTGTAACGGAAGATGATTACGGACAGGCACACGACGACGAACGCAGCCAGGATGCCGATGTTGGTCAGGTCCGCGACCGCCTTGATGGGGAACACCCCAGCCAGGAAGGCGGACGCGATGCCGCCGATCCAGGTGACGCGCTGCGGGGTGCCGTGCCGGTCGGTCTTGGCAAACCAGCCGGGGAGCAGGCCGTCGCGGCTCATGGAGAACCACACCCGGGTCACGCCCAGCAGGAAGGTGAGCATCACGGTAAGGATGGACAGGACGGCGAACACCGAAATGATGGTGGCGATCACGGGCAGGCCAACTGACGTGAAGGCGGAGGCGAAGCCGGCCTTGGGGTCGATGTCCTTGTAGTTCTGCATGCCGGTCAGGACCAGGGTGGCGGCGACGTAGAGCAGCATGGCGATGATGAGCGAGAGCACGATTGCCTTGGGCATGTGCTTCTTGCCGTCCTTGGCTTCCTCTGCCGCGGTGCTCATGGCGTCGTACCCGAACACTGCGAAGAACACCGTAGCGGAGCCTGCCACCACGGGGCCGAAGCCGCTCGGCATGAACGGGTTGTAGTTGTTGGTGTCGATGTAGAAGACGCCGAGGCCGATGATGAAGAGGATCAGGATGACCTTGATCGCCACGGCAACGAGCTCGAACCGGCCGAAGGCCTTGGTGCCGCGGGACAGGATCCAGGTGACCAGGAGGCAGACCAGGATGGCCGGGATATTGACGATGCCGCCCTTGCCCTCATCCACAGTGGACGTCATCCAGGCGGGCATGTGGATGCCGATGCCGGCCAGGAAGGCGTCAAGGTAGCCGGAGATGCCGATGGCCACCACCGCGACGATGGCGATGTATTCCAGCAGCAGGTCCCAGCCGATGAACCAGCCGATCACCTCGCCGAGGGCAACGTAGCCGTAGGTGTAGGCCGAGCCCGCGCGCGGAATCATTCCGGCGAACTCAGCGTAGGACAGGGCGGCCGCCGCGGAGGCGAGGCCTGCAATCAGGAAGGAAATCAGCACCGCGGGCCCCACTCCCGGGTTTCCTTCACTGCCGGCGGCCACCAGTCCCGCGAGGGAGAAGATGCCGACGCCGATGATTCCGCCAACGCCGATGGCGGTGAGCTGCCACAGCCCGAGGGACTTGAACAGTCCGCTGTGCTTGCTCTCTTCCTCGATGTCATCGATCGGCTTGCGCCGCATGATCGATTGGGTCAAATCTTTACTGCTCATCAGGAACTCCTGCTTGGGGTGCGACCCCGCCGCGGCACGCCAAGGGAACTGGCTGTGACGGGGGTAACTCGATTCCAACAGTATGCGTTCGCCATTCCGTTAGATAAAGTGACTACTTCTAACCTATATTCGTTAGTTTCAGTTAGGAATCCGCCATGCTTGACGTCCGCCGGCTTCGGCTGCTCCGAGAGTTGAGTATCCGCGGGACGCTCGCGGAGGTGGCGGAGGCATTGCAGTACAGCCCGTCCTCTGTCTCGCAGCAGCTGGCCCTCCTGGAGAAGGAAGTGGGCGTGGAGCTGCTCCGGAAAACGGGGCGGCGGGTGCAGCTGACACCCCAGGCAGAGGTCTTGGTGGCCCATACCGCACAGCTGCTGGAAACGTTGGAACAGGCGGAGGCGGACCTGGCCGCCTCGCTGACGACCGTCACCGGCACGGTGAAAATCGCTGTCTTCCAGTCGGCGGCGCTGGCCCTGATGCCGGACACCCTGACCCGCATGGCAACCACCTACCCCGAGGTCCGGATCGAGATGATCCAGCGCGAGCCCGAGACGGCATTGCACGAGACATGGGCGCGCGACTTCGACTTGGTGATCGCGGAGCAGTACCCCGGCCACGCGGCACCGCGCTACCCGGAGCTGGACCGGGTGAAGCTGACCACCGACGCCATCCGGCTGGCCGTGCCCCCGGCGTCCGACGGCGGGCCGGAGGTCCGTTCGCTCGCGGACACGGCTGGGCTTGCCTGGGTCATGGAACCGAGGGGTGCCGCATCGCGGCACTGGGCGGAACAGGCGTGCCGCAGCGCCGGCTTCGAACCCGATGTCCGCTTTGAAACCGCCGACCTCCAGGCCCAGGCCCGCCTGATCGAGTCGGGCAATGCGGTGGCCCTGATGCCGGACCTGGTGTGGACCGGCAGGGGCACCACGGCGCAGCTGCTGGAGCTTCCCGGGAAGCCTCACCGCACCATCTTCACCTCCGTCCGCCGCTCCAGCGCCCAGCGCCCGGCGATCCTTGCCGCCCGGGAAACCCTGGCTGCGGCCGCGGCAGCGGTGGCAAGGAACGACGCCGGGTGACCGGCCGCCGTCGTATGTGTCCTTAGCTGCGCATTCAAAGAGCTTGGGGTTGCGCAGGCGCGTCCCCTGCGCAACGAAATCGCGCCTCGCTGCGCAGCCGCGTCATCTGGGGCCCTATGTTTCGTACGTCACTGCGGGCATGGAACCGCAGGTCTAGACTGGACCCGTTATGAATCGAACAATGTTCAAGTCCAAAATCCACCGGGCCACCGTCACGCACGCCGACCTGCACTACGTGGGCTCGGTCACCGTTGACCTCGACCTGCTGGAGGCCGCCGACATCCTTCCCGGCGAGCTGGTCTCCATCGTGGACGTCACCAACGGCGCGCGGCTTGAAACCTACACCATCGCCGGCGAACGCGGCTCCGGCGTGATCGGCATCAACGGTGCAGCGGCGCACTTGATGCATGAGAACGACATCATCATCTTGATTACGTACGCCCAGATGACCACCGAAGAAGCCAAGTCCTTCGAGCCACGCGTGGTCCACGTGGACGAAAACAACCGGGTGATCCAGCTGGGCAACGATCCCGCCGAGGGCCTTACCCCCGGCGTCGTGCGCCCGCCGTTCGCGCTCAACAACGCCACCGTGTGATCCCGGAGCGTGAACTCCGGTAGACCCTTCTTCCATGCCCCGCGAGGCATCCTTTGCTAGGGGTGCTGGCCGGGTTCTTCGTTGTCTGGTGCATCATCCTGGTGGGCTGGTTCGTGGGCCGGCAAAGGATCCTGGGCGACAACGCCCGGCCCGTCCTCAGTGGCCTGACTTTCTTCGTTGCCAGCCCGGCACTGCTCTTCGAAACCCTCAGCAAGGCCCGCCTGCAGGAAGTCTTTGCCGAACCTCTGCTCGTCACGGCGGTGGCCGCCATCGTCACGGCAGCCATCTTCTTCACGATCACCAGGTTCTGGCTGAAGCGGGCACTGCCTGAATCACTGATGTCGGCCATGTCTGCTTCCCTGGCGAACTCCGCGAACCTGGGTATTCCTATTGCGGTATATGTCCTGGGCGACGCCAGCTACGTGGCGCCGCTGCTGATCTTCCAGCTGGCCTTCTTCACCCCGATGTTCCTGATGATCCTGGACTCGAGCACCAGCACGCACCGCACCACGGTCCTGGGCTTTTTCCTGATGATCCTGCGCAACCCCATGATCGTGGGTTCCGGCCTGGGGCTGCTGGTGGCCGGCACCGGCTTCCAGGTTCCGGAACTGGTCATGGAGCCCATCCACCTGATCGGCGGCGCGGCTATTCCTGCCATGCTGATCGCGTTCGGCATGAGCCTGAACGGCACCCGGCCGTTGCAGGCCTCCGCCGGCCGGCGCCTGGACACCCTGCTGGCCAGCGCCTTCAAGCTCGGCATCCAGCCGGCCCTTGCCTACCTTTTCGCCCGCTTGGCGCTGGGAATGGACGGGCATGCCCTGTTCGCCGTGGTGGTTACCTCGGCCCTGCCCACGGCCCAGAACGTGTTCGTTGCGGCCAGCCGGTACCAGACGGGACTCACGGTCGCGAAAGATACGGTGCTGATCACCACCGTGGTGGCGGTGCCGGCGATGATCGGCGTGGCGCTGTTGTTGGCGTAACCGTAGCTTGGAGGGCTGATGAATTCTGTGTTGGACAGTGTGGTGATCGGCGGAGGGGCCATGGGTTCCGCGGCTGCCTGGGCGTTATCGCGCCGGGGCCGACAGGTGACGCTGGTGGAGCAGTTCGGCCCCGGCCACAAGATCGGTGCGTCCCACGGCGCCACCCGGAACCTGAACCCGGGCTACCACCAGCCGGACTATGTGGCCATGCTGGCCGAGGGGCTGGCGCTGTGGGAGGAACTGGAACAGGAAAGCGGCGAGCAACTGCTGGCGCGCACCGGCGTCGTCACCCATGGACCCGGCTTTGACCCAAAGAAAATTTCCGCAGCCCTCACTGCTGCAGGCATCCGCGCCGAGTTCCTGCACCCGGCCGAGGCCGGCGAACGGTGGCGCGGCATCCGGTTCGACCGGCAGGTCCTGCACATGCCCGACGGCGGCCAGCTCAATCCGGAAGCCGCACTTCCCGCCTTCCAGCGGCTGGCCGCTGCCCGGGGCGCCGACATCCGGCACCACACCAGGGTGATGGACTTCCAGGTGTTCGACGACGGCGTGCGGCTGACGCTGGAATCGGCTGCGGGCACGGAGGTGGTCACCGCAGCCCAGGCCGTGGTGACGGCGGGCGGCTGGACGGAGAAGCTGCTGGGCAAGGTTGCGGGCGGCGGCAACCCAGCCATCCGGATCCCGAAGCTGAGGGTCCGGCCACGGCTTCAAGTTCACGCCCGTGATCGGGCGGATCCTGGCCGACCTTGCCACCGGGACCCGCCCCGCGCCCGAAATTTTCCGGGCGTCCCGCTAGCTGTTGCGGCCCTTTACTCGGGTGGGAACAGCGCGGCTGGGAACAGCGTTGCCAGCGGGCTCCGTGGCTGCCGGGCCTTCGCCTGCCTGTTCTTCGACTGCCGCGGCCCCATCCCCGGCCTGCTCCACGCTGTCAGCCTTCACCGCCGGCATAAACAGCACTGCGGCAACGGTCAGCAGCCCGGCCACCAGCGCGGCAAGGAAGACGGCCCCGGACGCGGAAATAACCATGGCGGGATCGGCCTCGCCACCACTGCTGCCGTCATAGATGGAGTTGGCCACGGCACCAAATACGGCGACGCCCAGGGCGCTGCCGATGGACCGGGCAAACATGTTGGTGCTGGTCACCACGCCGCGTTCATGCCAGGGCACGCTGGACTGGGCCGAGATCAGGGTGGGGGTGGCCAGCAGGCCCAGGCCGAGGCCGACGACGAAGCAGCTGACCGCGATCAGCGCCACGTTGGGTGAGGAGGCGGTGAGCGACAGGATCAGCAGGCCCACCACCGAGACGGCGATGCCGATCAGCGCCGTGGATTTGAAGCCGATCCGCAGGTAAAACTTGCCGGCCTGTGAGGCGCTAAGCGGCCAGCCGAGGGTCAGGGCGGCGAGCGCCAGGCCGGCCACCAGTGGCGAGGAGGACAGGGCGCCTTCCAGGAAGGTGGGCACGTAGGAGGTCAGGCCGATCATCACCGCGCCGACGCCGAAGGAGACCAGCGCGGTGGTGGCCAGCAGCCGGCGGGACACCACCCAGGCCGGCAGGATGGGCTCCGCTGCCCGGCGTTCCACCAGGAGGAATGCGACCAGCAGGACTGCGCCCACCACGAACACGCCGATGCTGATGGGAGAATCCCAGGCCCACGCCTGGCCGCCCTGGAGGGCGCCGAGGATGAGCAGCCCGAGCGAGCCGGCCAACAGCACGGCGCCGGCGTAATCCACCTTGTGGGTGGCGCGTTCCACGTCCTCATGGAGTGTGCGGACCAGCATCCACCCGGCCAGCAGGCAGAGCGGCACGTTGACCAGGAAGATGCCGCGCCAGATGCCCAGTGCGGAGAAGACGCCGCCCAGGCTGGGGCCCACCACAGAGGAAACGGCCCAGACGCTGGCCAGGTAGCCCTGGACCTTCGCGCGCTCCTGCAGGGTGTAGATGTCGCCGGCAATGGTGACGGCCACGGGCAACACCGCACCGGCGCCGAGTCCCTGCAGCGCCCGGAAGGCAATCAGGGAGGGCATGCTCCAAGCCACGCCGCACAGCACGGAACCGAGCAGGAACAGGCCGATGCCCGTGAGGATGATGGGCTTGCGGCCCGCCATGTCGGAAAGCTTGCCGTAGATCGGCACGGACACCGCCTGCGCCAGCAGGTAGGCGGAGAACAGCCAGGGGAAGGACGAGAAGCCGCCCACGTCGCGGACGATCGATGGCACCGCGGTGGCCACGATGGTGGAATCGATGGCCACGAGTCCCGTGGACAGCATCAGGGCAATGAGGATGGGCCCGCGATCGGACCGGAACCCTACGCCGTCTTTAGCGTTCGCCGCGCCGGCCATGTTAGACCGCCACCAGCCCAGCGGCCTGGGCCAGCAACTCCACGGACCGCAGGCGGTCCTGGGTGCCGGGGCTCTGGTGCGCCACGATGAGCTCGTCCGCGTCGGCGTGCTTCCCGAAGCTGTCCAGGTAATCGATCACGACGTCGGGCGTCCCCACTGCGGAGTAGGTCATCATTTGTGCCATGTGCCGGCCCTGCGGCGAATCCAGGATCATGTCCGCCTCGTCGTCGGTGAATTCCCGGCCGCCGCCAAAGAACAGGGAGACGCGGGCGCGCTTGGTGGCTTGGAACATCGCCTGCGCTTCAGAAGCGGAGTCGGCGGCGATGACGTTGACGCCGGCAATGACGTGCGGGGCGTCCAACTGGGCTGACGGCTTGAACTCGCGGCGGTAGATGGCCACCGCTTCCTGCAGGGCGGCCGGGGCAAAGTGCGAGGCGAAGGCGTAGGGCAGGCCCAGCTGCGCGGCCAGGCGGGCGCCGAACAGGGACGAGCCCAGGATGTACAGCGGAACATTGGTTCCCTTGCCGGGGGTAGCCTCGACGCCCTGGATGCGGGTGGGACCGGTCAGGTAGCCCTGCAGTTCAAGGACGTCTTGCGGGAAGCTGTCCGCGGACATCGGGTCGCGGCGCAGCGCGCGCATGGTGTTCTGGTCGCTGCCCGGCGCGCGGCCCAGGCCCAGGTCGATACGGCCCGGGTGCAGGGTTTCCAGGGTGCCGAACTGTTCTGCAATGGTCAGCGGGGAATGGTTGGGCAGCATGACGCCACCGGCACCCAGCCGGATGCTTTCAGTGTGTGCGGCCACGTGCGCGATCAGCACGCTGGTGGCGGAGGAAGCGATGGAGGACATGTTGTGGTGCTCGGCGTACCACACGCGCCGGTAGCCCAGCTTCTCCGCGCTTTGCGCCATGGCCACGCTGCCCGCGAAGCTCTCCGCCGCCGTCTGGCCTTTGCCGATGGTTGCCAGGTCAAGGATGGAAAGGGGAAGAGTCACGTCGGTTGCGGCCTTTCAGGAACGTTTCGTAAGAAGCACCGGCCGGATTGCGGCGGGCACTTGATGCATAACCACGCCGGAGCCCGGCTTATTTCGTCTTCTCCGGAATACTCAGCACCCTTACGATGTTGCCGCCCCTATGAGCCATGATTCAACGAACCAGCTGGAACTGTCCGCAACGATCGATCTCAAGGACCTGGGAACCGTGCACAGGCTCGGTTTTGGTGCCATGCGCATCGTGGGCGACGGTGTCTGGGGTGAGCCCGCAGACCGCAAGGCCGCCATCGCCGTAGTGCGCCGCGCCGTCGAACTCGGCGTGGACTTCATCGACACCGCTGACTCCTATGGCCCCAACATCAGCGAGGAAATCATCGCCGAGGCCCTGCACCCGTACAAGGAGGGGCTGAAGATCGCCACCAAGGTGGGGTTCACGCGCACCGGGCCCAACAAGTGGATTCCCGTTGGCCGGCCCGAATACCTGCGCCAGCAGACCGAGCTGAGCCTGCGCAAGCTGAAGGTGGACACCCTGGACCTGCTGCAGCTGCACCGGATCGATCCCAAGGTGGACGCCGAGGAGCAGTTCGGCGTGCTGCGCGAACTCCAGGACGAAGGCAAGGTCCGCGCCCTGGGCCTATCCCAGGTGAGCGTTGAGGAGCTGGAAGCTGCAAGCAGGCATTTCACGGTCTCCACCGTCCAGAACCGCTACAACCTGACGGACCGCAGCTCCGAGGACGTGCTGCGCTACTCCGAGGAGAACGGAATCGGCTTCATCCCGTGGGCTCCGATTTCCGCCGGCGAACTCGCGCAGCCGGGTGGCCCGCTGGATGAGGCCGCCAAGCGGCTGGGCGCCACCACCTCCCAGGTGGCACTCGCCTGGCTGCTGCGCCGCTCCCCCGTGATGATGCCGATTCCCGGCACCGGCTCCGTGGAGCACCTCGAGGAGAATATGGCCGCCGCCGGCATCACGCTCGACGACGACACGTACGCTGAGCTTGAAGCAGCCGGCAAGTAGCAAGCGGCTTCCAGCCACTCACGTCAGCTAAGACAGGAGAAACACCATGGCAAACATTTTGATGGTCGTATCGGCCGCAGATTCCCTCACCATGAAGGACGGCAGTGAACACCCCACCGGCTACTGGGCGGAGGAACTGGTGGTGTCCCACCAGACCCTGACCGAGGCCGGCAACACGGTCCACATCGCAACCCCTGGCGGCCGGAAACCCACCGTGGACCAGGTAAGCCTGGCTCCTGAGTCGGCCGGCGGCGAGGAACGTGCGCAGGGGTTCAAGGACTACCTGGCCCGGATCGACGGCGAGCTGGCGCACCCGCTGGTCCTGGCCGACGTCGACATTGACTCCTACGACGCCGTGGTGATGCCCGGCGGGCACGGCCCCATGGCGGACCTCTACAAGGATGCCGACCTGGGCCGCATCCTGGTGGCAGCAGACCGAAGCGGCAAGATCATCGCACCGTTCTGCCACGGTCCCGCCGGGCTGCTGAGCGCAACGGACGACGACGGCGGGTTCACTTTCAAGGGACGGCGCCTCACGGTCTTCACCAACGAGGAAGAACTTGGCGGGGGCACGGGCGAAAACACCCCCTGGCTGGTGGAGGACGCGCTCAAGGAGAAGGGCGCCGTCATCGAAAATGGCGCCGCCTGGTCCTCCAATGTGGTCCGGGACGGCAACCTCATCACCGGGCAGAACCCGCAGTCCAGCGAGGACGTGGCCAAGGAAGTGCTGGCCGCGCTGAGCTAGCTGGACCACTTTCCAGGCGACAGCAGAGGGGACCAGTTCGCAAAGAACTGGTCCCCTCCTTGCGGCGTACGCCATTGGACGCCGGTCTTCATGCCTCGTTGATCAAGCGGCGCAGCCCCCGTTCCCGATGGTGGGATCGATCGCCGCGATCTGCTTCTGGATGTCCGCCAGCTGGGTTTGCAGGCTGGATACCAGCAACTTCTGTACCTTGATGGGATCCGCGTAGTTCCCCTTCTTGGCTTGCAGGGTCCGGAGAGTGTCCTGGGCAGCTGTAACCTGGGCGTCCACCGCACTCAGTTGGCTCTGCAGCGTCTTTAGGTTTGCTTCCGCCGCGCTGATCTCGCCATTGAGGCCATTGAGCTGGTCCAGCAGCGGCGTCACTCGGCCCTGGAGGCCGAGGACGCTGGACTCAGCACTGGCGATCTGGGCATTGAGCGCCGAAATCCGGGTCACCAGGTCGTCGCCCAGCTTGTTGAGCGACGCGATGTCCGCTGTCTTCGAGGCGACGGCCGTGTTGGCCGAATCCAATGTGGCTTGCAGTGCCGGGAGCTGATCTTGAAGAGCTGAAATTTCAGCCTTCTTGTCATCCACTGCAGTGTTGGCCTCTGCAAGCGCAGCGTTTGCCTGGACCAAGGTGTCGTTCAAACCGTCGAGAACTGCCCGCTGGGCGGTAATGGCCTGCTGGGCTTGATCTGCGTTCTCGGTGAGGCTGGCCAGCTCTGCCGTCATTCCATCCAGTACCTGCTGCTGGGCCAGCACCGCGCTGGCGGCGTCCTTTGCTGCCTGCTCCAAGCCCGGGAGTTGCCCCTCCAGGGAGGTGAGCTCCGCCTGCTTGGAAGTCACCGCCGTATTCGCCTGGTTGACGGCAGTTTGGAGTGCAGGCACCTGGGCCTTGAGGGTGGCAATGTCGTTCTGCTTTGAGGTAACCGCGGCATTGGCGGCTTCCAACGAAGCCTGCAGCGGCGCAGCGTTCTGCTGCAGAGTGCTGCTTTCCTGCTGCTTGGCCAGCAGTTGGGAGTTCAGGTCGTTCACCCGGGCCTGAAGGGTTGCCAGGTCGCCCTGTAAACCAGAGATGGTGGCGCTCGTATCGGCGATCTGGCCGTTCACCGTGGTGAGCTGGGCCGCGGCAGCGTCGCGTTGGTCCTGGAGATTCCGTTTCTTGATGGAGTTGCCGTTGATGGCATCGATTTGTTTGGTGAGATCGGCAATTTGAGCCTCGAGGTTGGTCTTCTGTGTCTGCAGCGCAGTCAGGTCCTTTTGGGCCTGTATCAGCGCGGCCTGCTTCGAGGCAATCTGACTGTTCACCGTGGCGATCTGGTTCTGGAGGCCAGTGATCTCGGCGTCCACAGCTGCGATCTTGGCGCTATTGTCGCTGACGGCCTTTGCAGCGGCCGCCGCGTTGGTTTGAAGAGTCCGCAGGTCTGTCTGGGCTGCGGTGATCTCGGCGTTCTTGGCATCGAGGGCTGCCTTGGCAGCGGCGGCAGTGGACTGCAGGGTACCGAGCTCGGCCTGTGCGGCAGCGATCTGGTCCTTCTTGCTGCTGACAGCGGCGTCCGCGGCTGCAGCGGTTTCCTGCAGCCCGTTCAATGTCGCTTTGGCGGCGTCAACCTTGGCCTGCTGGGCCTGAAGCTCTGAAGTCGCGGCGGCACCTGCCGTCTCAAGCACCTTCAGCTGGGCCTCTGCATCGGTAACCGCATGCTGGGCAGCGCCGGCGGCATCTGCCGCCTGCTGCGCCTGACCGGTCAGTGCCGTCAGCTGGTCCTGGGCCTGCTGGATCTCGCCATCCTTGGCAGTAAGCTCGGCCGCCGCCTGTTCGGCAGCCCCTTGCAGCCCGGAAAGCTGTGTCTTTGCGGCCGCAATGGCTGCGCTGTTGGCTACAAGATCTGCTGCCAGCTGGTCGGCCTGTGCCTGGAGGTCCGCGGAGGCGGCCTTTGCAGTCGCCAGTTCCTCCTGTAGCGGCGCGAGCTGGCCCTCCACGCTTGCCTGCTGGGCCTGAAGGTCGGTGAGGGCGGCTTTCGCTTCCGCTACCTGGGCACCCAGGCTCGTTTGCTCGGCGGTCAGCTTGTCGAGAGATGCCTGTGCTGATTCTTCCTCGGTGTTCAGCTGCGTCTCTTGGGCTGCAAGGTCAGCCAGCGCCTTCTCCGCGTCCGCCTTCTGTGCCGCCAGTGCATCTGCCTGGGCCTGAAGGGCAGCCTTCTCCGCCTGCCGGGCAGCAATGGCGTCGGCGTTCTTCTTGGCGGCGGCCTTCAGGAGGTTCTCCTGGACGGCGCCGCGGTGCGCCAGCTGGTTGACCACGCCGTTACAGATTCCGGGGGCCGTGCCGGGGGCTGCCGCCGCGGGCTGGACCAGCACCAGGCTGGTGGCAAGCATTCCGGGCAGGACCACGGCCGCAGCCAAACGGCGGGCACGAACAGAGGGGGACGGGGAAGTAGGCATGCGAGCTCCTGATAAGACCATTGTGGCGGCCCACTCTGGCCGCCTCATGGGTCAACCGTAAATTCCGGTGCAGGGGTAGAACACGCGTAATCACCACTTGTCTTTTTCCCCCAAGTACTCGCTTTCTGCTGAATATGTGAAAGGCCCCACATGCCGCACGGGACAGATAGGGCCTTTCAGGCGGGACAGCCAGGAGTATTGCTCGAGCCGGTTACTGCCCGCCGAGGCCGGAAGTGGCGAAGCCTTTCACGATGTGCCGCTGGAAGAGCATGAACATCACCAACAAAGGCAGCGCAGCCAGGATCGCGCTCGCCATTGTCTGCGCATACTGGACCCCGTAGGCATTCTTGATGGTCGCCAGCCCCACGGGGAGGGTCAGCAGGTCCGGATTGTTGGTCACGATGAAGGGCCACAGGAAGTTGTTCCAGGCACCGATGAACACGAAGATGGATACGGCAACCAGGATGGGCCGGGAGAGTGGCATCACGATGGTCAGGAATACCCGCAGACCGCCGGCGCCGTCGATCCTGGCAGCCTCTTCCAGCTCCCTCGGAATGGTGTCGAAGAAGTTTTTGAGGATGAAGACCATCATGGGAGCAACAATTTGCGGCAGGACGATGCCCGCCCACGTGTCCGTCAGCAGCATGGCGTTCATTTGCTGGTACAGCGGCACGATCAGGATTTGCCCCGGAACCATGATTGCGGCCACGGTCAGGGCGAACAGCCACTTCCGTCCGCGGAATTCTGTCCGGGAGAAGCCGTAGGCTGCCAGCGCCGAGATTCCGACCGTAAGGACGGTGACGGCAACGGAGATGACCAGGCTGTTGAACATCCACAGGGGCACGTCCCCCTGCCGCAGCACCTGGAGGTAGGCGTCAAAATTCCATCCGCCTGCGGGCGCTTTGAAGGGTGAACCTGCGGCGTCGGCCTCTGTCTTCAGCGACGTGGTGATGCCCCAGAGGATGGGCAGCAGCCAGATCAATGCCAGGACCGCCAACGCGATGAGCCCGCCAATCTTCAGGACTCCGGTTTTTCCGGCCCGGGAGGCACCAGTTCCCGTTGTAGGACCTGGGACCCGCAGGGTTTCAGTTTTCGTTGGCATGGTCAGGAGGCCTTCCTGTTCATCACGCGCAGTTGGAGCACTGCGATGACGACGATGAGAGCAAAGAAGAGGTACGAGATTGCGGAGGCATAACCCAGCCGGTATCCGCTGAAACCGGTGTCATAGATGTACTCCAGCACGGACCGGGTGCTGCCACGGGGGCCACCGTTCGTCAGCAGGTAGATCTGTTCGAACACCTTGAGTGAGGCAAGGATCTGGAGCATGACGATCATGACGGTGGTTCGATTGACCATGGGGATGGTGATGGATACCAGCCGGCGCCATGGACCGGCGCCATCCAGCTGGGCCGCTTCATAGAGATGGTCGGGGATGTTCTGAAGGGCTGACAGGTACAGCAGGAAGTTGAACCCGACGGTCCACCAGATAGTCACCAGGACCACCGAGAACATCGCCACGCCTTCGGTGTCGAGGAAACCGACCTGTTTGATGCCCCACGCGCTCAAGGTGGCATTGATGAGGCCGAAGCCGGGCTGGAACATCCACTGCCACAGGGCCGCCACTACCGAAACAGGCAGCAGATAGGGTGCGAAGAAACTCAGGCGCCACAGCCACTGGCCCGGCAGGCCTACGTACACAAGATGCGCCATCACAAACGACAACGCCACCAAGGGCGCCGCGGTGAGGAGGGTGAACACTGCCGTGTTGCCCAGGGACTGCCACACCGCCTTGTCCCCGAACGCTTCCAGGTAGTTGCCGAACCCGGCGAATCCACCCCCGGCCCCGGTGAGGCTCTGGTTGGTCAGGCTCATCCACAGTCCGGAGATAATCGGCCACAGAAGGAACAGCGTGAAAGCCGCCAGGAAGGGCGCCACGTACCAGAAGCCGCTGGCCTGTTTCGGTTTTGCTGCCGGCCGGCGGCCTTCCAGGGCGGCGGCCGGCTTAGTTTCAGATAGCTCTCTCAGCATGTTTTCACCAGGTCATGTCGGGTTGGGAGTGGAAAGCATCGTCTGGAGGTAATCCACTATCGAATCCACTGCGTCTTTCGCGGGCACAGTGCCTTGAAGGGCGGCCGAAAGGATTTGGGAGAGCTGGTTCTGGAAATCAGTTCCGGCTCCCGCGAACCAGACGGCGGGGTCAAAGGCGGGCGTCTCAATCGCCGCCGCGTAGTCCACTTGCGGAACCAGCGCGCGGTATTCCTGGGTGGCCCTGATGGGGGCATAGGCCGGGATGTGGCCCGCCTGCGCCCAAGTAAGGCCGTTCTTGAGGATGCCGGCAACAAACTTGTGCGCGGCCTCGAAACCCGCGTCATCCTGCACCTGGCGCGGCAGCACCCACACGTGGGAATCGGTGTAGCTTGCAGGCTGGCCGAAGAGGGTCGGCATGGGCATCGCCCCAAGATTGGGCACCGCCTCAACAAACGCCGGCAATTCCCATTCGCCGGAAAAGATCATGCCCGTGGTTCCGGTGGTGAAGTCGGCGATGGCACCGTGGTATGTCTGGTTGTTCGCTGCCTTATTACCGTCCAGGAGTTCGATAAGAAACGAAAGCACTTCTGTCGCCTTGGGCTTGTCGAGTTCCGCCGGCTCACCCGGGGTCAGCCGGTAGGAGGCACCTGTCTGGTTGTAGAAACCCCAGAACAAGCGCCAGGACTGTGCCGAGTCCAGGACGTGGCCGAAGGACAGCCCCTGCTTTCCGGTGGCTTCGGCCATTCTGGCCGCCGCGTCCATGAATGCCTGGGGCGAGGCCATGTCCTTGAGCTTTCCCGTGGCGTCGCTTATCCCGGCTTTCGCTGCCAGGTCTTTGTTGTAAAGCAGGATGAAGGGGTGGGTATCCATGGGGACCGCGAAGAGTTTCCCATTGTGGATGCAGCGCTCCCAAACGGCCGGGGCGAAATCCTCCTGCACCACACCATGCCGGGCAAGGAGATCCATGTCGTACGGCTGCAGGAGCCGTTCGGGTGCGAAGCCGGCAAGCCGGGACAGGTGCATGATTGCTGTATCCGGCGCCTTGCCGCTGGAAGCCGCCATGGCAAGTTTCGTGTAATAGGGAGAACCCCAAGCCAAGGTAACCGGCCGCACGTTCAGCTGCTGGGCTGCACTGACCTTGCTGATCATGCCGCGCATTTTGACGCCGTCCGCGCCGGAGAACAGATCCCATGACTGGATGGCTGTAGCGGACTGCGGGCTCGCGCAGGCACTCAGTCCTCCAGTTGCAAGCAGCCCTGTGGCAGCAGCTGCCGAGCGGAGGATTGAACGTCTGCTCATGCCTGTCCGGGGGCCAGCCGCTGGTTCCGGGGAGAGGTAACTCTCCCCGTGGGGCCGTGAGGGCCCGGGTTTTCTCGGTTCGTACATCGATGGTTCCTGCCCGACGCAACGCTTGTGAACTTACGTCTTTGATGAAGTTCTAACGTTAGAAACAATGGAGGGGTCGCTAGAGTTTGTCAAGGGTTGGCATGCCGTACCCGCTGAAACACTTACCGAAGGGGCCTAGACGTTGAATTCCGCAGGTAATCCACCCGCCCAGCCTCCCGTCCCGCGAACCAGGAGTGGCGAAGCCAGCGTCAAGGATGTGGCGCTGCTGGCCGGTGTCTCGTGGAAGACCGTGTCCAACGTTGTCAACAACAGGCCAAACGTCAGCGCGCGGACCCGGGAAAAGGTCCTGGCCGCCATTTCCGAACTCGGCTACCGCCCCAACCTTGCCGGCCGCCAATTGCGGCAGGGCACTTCCCACACTCTGGTCCTCGCCATCCCCGAAATTTCTTCGCCGTACTTCGGCAAGCTCGCGGAGGAACTCATCGCGGCGGCCAAACGCCGGGGCTACACAGTCCTGACCGAAGTCTTCGGAGAGGACCTGCAAACCGAGCGCACGGTACTGACGGGCTACCGGGACCGGCTGGTGGACGGCGTGATTTACAGCCCCCTGGGCATGGACCTGGAACTCTTCAGGACACGCACGGACACAACGCCCATGGTGCTGCTGGGCGAAAGGCTTACCGGCGCTGGCGTGCCCCACGTCAGCATCGACAACGACCGATCCGCCCGTGACCTGGTGCAGCATCTCGCCGCCCGGGGGCGCAGGCAGCTGGGCTTCATTGGTGGACGTCCCGACAGCGGCGAAGGCACCGCGTCCCTGCGGCTTGACGGATTCCGCCGGGGCCTGGAAGAACAAGGCCTTCCCTTCGAGCCGCGGCTGGTGCTCGACGTCGGGACCTACAGCCGGCAGGAAGGGGAACTGGCAGCCCTGCGGCTCCTTAATTCCGGTCTCGCCTGCGACGGCATTATCTGCGCCAGCGACGTCCTGGCAGTAGGGGCATTGCGCGCCTTCCGGCGCCGCGGCGTTGCCGTACCCGGGCAGATGGCAGTTGCCGGCTGGGACGATATTCCGGAAGCGGAATTCATGTCTCCATCACTGACCAGCATTGCCCCCGACATGGCTGCACTGGCGGAGGAAGCGTGCCGTCTGCTGCTGGCCGGCATCGGGGGCACGGATACGGGCCCGCAGGAGATTGTCATCAGCCACCAGCTCAAGGACCGCGAATCCACGTATTAGCCCGGGGCTACGCAACCGGGACCAAGCACCCCTGGGCTTCAACAAATTTCTAACGTTGAAAATTTGCTGATCCTGTTGTTCACTGGAGAGGAATCCACCGCCCCTCCCAAGAAGGACAGCTCTTGACGAACTCCGATGTGACTTCCGCCCAGCCCAAGCCGGAGCACCCCCGCCCACAGCTTTTCCGCCAGAACTGGATCAACCTCAACGGAACCTGGGGCTTCGAAATCGATGCATCCGACTCGGGACTGGAGCGGGGCCTGGTCACCCGCGAACTCCAGGGCGAAATTCTGGTGCCCTTCGCCCCGGAGTCCGCCTTGTCCGGCGTGGAGCACGTCGATTTCATGGAAGCTGTCTGGTACCGGCAAACCGTAACCGTTCCGCAGGAGTGGGCAGGGCAGCGCATCCTGCTGCATTTTGGTGCGGTGGACCATGACGCCACAGTGTGGGTGAACGGCGTCGAAGTAGCGCGGCACCGCGGCGGCTTTACCCCCTTCAGCGCCGACCTCACCGGCGTTGCCGAAGCAGGCGCGGAAGCTCTGATCGTTGTCCGGGCCAGGGATTCGCGGCACGAAATGCAGGCGCGGGGCAAGCAGGCCACCTGGTACAACAACACCCACTGCCAGTACACCCGCACCACCGGTATCTGGCAGACCGTATGGATGGAGGCCGTTCCGGAGGTCCATATCAAGCGGCTCCGCATGACGCCCAACCTGGCAGAGTCCGCCATCACGCTGGAAGTGCCCGTCAGCCAGAACCGTGCCGGGCACAGCGTCAGTGCAGTACTCAGCGATAAAGCCGGCGTTACCGTGGAGTCGGCCGCCAGGGCAGACCTGGATCTCACCCCGTCCCTGCGGCTGGAAATTCCGGCTGAATCCCTTCGCCCCTGGTCCATCGAGGATCCGTTCCTGTACGACCTCGAGGTGACCGTGCGCGATGCCGCCGGCACAGTCGTCGACCGGGTCGCCAGCTATGCCGCGGTCCGCTCCGTAGCACTGGACGGCAAGGTGGTCCGGATCAACGGCAAGGCTGTGTTCCAGCGGCTCATCCTGGACCAGGGGTACTGGCCGGAGTCGCTCATGACCTCACCCAGCGACGCTGCCCTGGTGGAAGACATCGAGCTGGCGATGCGCGCAGGCTTTAATGGTGCCCGCCTGCACGAGAAGGTCTTTGAGGAGCGATTCCTCTACCACGCCGACAGGCTGGGCTACCTGGTGTGGGGCGAGTTCGGCGACTGGGGGGTCTCCGGAGGCGGGACCCTGGGGCACAACCAAAAGCCCACCGCGAGTTTCGTAGCGCAGTGGCTCGAGGTGCTGAAGCGGGACTTCAACCACCCCAGCATCATCGGCTGGTGCCCGCTGAATGAGACGCACCAGGTCATGCATGACAGGCCCACAGTGCTGGACGATGTTACGGAAGCCATGTTCTGGGCCACCAAACTGGCAGACCCCACCCGGCCCGTCATTGACGCTTCGGGCTATTCCCACCGCATCCGCGAAACGGACATCTACGACTCCCACTCCTATGAACAGGACCCGGACCGCTTCCGGATCGAGCAGCAGGGCCTCTCCGAGGGCAAGCCCTTCATCAACCGCAGCCACGACGGCCAGGAGTACTCCGTCCCCTACGCGGGACAACCGTACTTTGTCTCCGAGTTCGGCGGGATCTGGTGGAACGAAGAGGAGGCACGGCGCGCTGCCCAGGAGGCCGGGCTCGGAACAGACGTTGCCACTTCCTGGGGCTACGGACAACGTGTAGGCAGTGAGGAAGAGTTCTACGAACGCTTCGACGGGCTCTGCAAAGCCCTGCTGGAGAACCCCGACATGTTCGGCTACTGCTACACGCAGTTGACCGATGTGTTCCAGGAGAAGAACGGCGTCTTCAACTTCGACCGCAGCACGAAGTTCGATGTTGACCGGCTCCGCGCCAGCCAGGCCCGGACGGCAGCCATCGAGGCCATGGAGGAAAGGGACGCACCCGGAATGTGACCGCCGCGGTCCTCCGGTTAACTGCGGTTACTCCCTGTATCCCAGGGTTTCGAGGGCCTTTGATTCCCCCTCCGGGGCTGCCGGATAGTTGCTGCAACGCGCACATTCCGTTGCATCTTTCGCCCCTTTCCAAGGAGGAACCATGGCCTTCAAAACCAAGCCGGCCGCCGTCGTGGCCCTTGCCGTCTCAGCGCTGCTGGGACTGGCTGCCTGCTCCGATCCCGGCGCCTCGGCGGCGACAGCACCGTCGTCGTCCGCCACCAATTCCACCGGCAAGACCTTCAACCTTTCGCCCCAGCAGGACCGCTTCAAAGCCTCCGTAGACTCCGCGGCAGCAGCCCTGGTCCCGGAAGCCATCAAGGCCGACGGCAAGCTCACCGTGGTGACCACGGGCGGCGCGGCACCGCTCAGCCTGTTCGCCACGGACAACAAGACCCTGATCGGCAGCGAGGTGGACATTGCCTACGCGGTGGGCGAGGCACTGGGACTCCAGGTCGAAGTCCTGCCCGTGGCCTGGGCCGACTGGCCGCTGGGCATTGAGTCATCCAAGTACGAGGCCGTGCTCTCCAACGAGACCGTCACCGAGGCGCGCAAGGAAAAGTTCGACTTCGCCACCTACCGCAACGACCTGCTGGGCTTCTATGCCAAGAGTGATTCCGGCATCGGTGAGATCAAGGAAGCCAAGGACGTGGCGGGCAAGAAGATCATCGTGGGCTCGGGCACCAACCAGGAAGCCATCCTGGTGCGCTGGGACGACGAGAACAAGAAGAACGGCCTGGCGCCGGTTGAGTTCCAGTATTACGACGACGACTCCGCCTCGAGCCTGGCGCTCCAGTCAGGACGTGCGGACCTGACGTTCGGACCCAACGCGGCCGCCGCCTACAAGGCGGCGCAGGACGGGAAGACGAAGGAGGTGGGCACGCATAACGGCGGCTGGCCGCTGACGGCACAGATTGCCTTCACCACGAAGAAGGGCAATGGGCTGGCAGTCGCGGCGCAGGCTGCGCTGAACCACCTGATCGAGGACGGCACCTACGCCAAGATCCTGGACCGCTGGGGCCTCTCCTCCGAGGCCATCCAGAAGTCCGAGCTGAACCCGGCGGGCCTGCCCAAGAAGTAGCGGCCTGCCGACGAAGGAATCCCCGCCGGGTGAACCAGCAATTCGCTGGAGCCCGGCGGGGATTTTTCTTTGCTTTACCAGGAGGGCAGCGCGGGCACCGGGCCTGCCGCCTCAACATCTTCGGCGTCCCCGCGTGCCAGCCATTTCAGCAGGCCCTCCCGGTCCGATTCAACCCGCAGGCCGCCGTCACCGATGACCCACTCGTCGCGTTCCTCGGTAACCAGCGTCATCCCTGGCGCGCCCTTGGCCCGCATGGCACGTACCACGGCCTCGATGGCGTTCAACAGCGAATCGGGGTCAGCCTCTTCGATGGTCCAGGCGGTTTCCAGGTCATGGTGGTGCACCACCACCTCGGCAATCCGCAGCGCCACGATCGACGTGGCCGGCAGGTCCCGTCCCCCAATCTTTACTTCCGGTGCCGCAAGTTCTCCGGTCAACCGCTGGGCTTCCCCGGCGAAGGCGGCTGCCGAGTCCCGCACTTCAGCCAGGAGGTCCTCCCGCGGCATGGCAGCAAGGGCGGCAATTGCCTCGGCGCGCGCTTCAGGGGACGCGTACAGCTGGCGTTCCTCCCCGGAGGTGGCCCAGTCGATCAGCCCAACCAGGGCACGTCCGCTGGATGCGACGTGGGCGATGACGTGGGCACGGGTCCACCCTTCACACAGCGAGGGGGCAGCCAGTTCTTCATCGGACAAGGAGGAGACCGTGGCCAGGAACATGTCCGTCTCCCGGCCCAAGCGGGACAGGTCTGAGTGCAGCCGTGCTGGATTGATCATTCCGCCAGCCTAACCGGGGCGTCATGGCCCCGGCCATGGTTACGGCCCGCCTGGTTCATACCGGCCGCGTATGGACTGAGACTGGTCCTTCCGCCACCCCCCAAAGAGCCGCCGCCACCGGGCGCATTGGGCCTGTTCGCGCTGGATCCATTGCAAATACAGCCCCTTTGATATGCGGAAACGGCACAATGCACCCCCGGCGGGAAACCGGGCATTTCCCTCATATGCCGCGTGTCACATTGGCTGTCAGGCTGGGGTGCCGAGGCCGCGGTCCGGATCCATCCGAATACCGCAACGCCTCCACACCCGCCCCCCTGAAAGGACCTGCGCCATGACCCTGCCGCACCCCCAATCCACGATCTCCGGAAACCCGGGAAAGGAGGTCCGGACAGCCAACTGGGTGGCCTTCATCATCTGCGCCGCCCTCCTTTTTGATGGCTACGACCTGGTGGTCTACGGCACCGTCCTTCCGGGACTGCTCGCGGACGCGGGCCAAATTGGTCATTTCGATGCGGCCACGGCCGGCCTCCTGGGGTCCTGGGCCCTGATCGGCGTGCTGGTGGGGTCACTGGCGTGCGGGGCGATCGGTGACTTCTTCGGCCGCCGCCGGCTGATGCTCGCGGGCATCGCCTGGTTCTCCCTGGGCATGTTCGCCACCGCCCTGGCCACTGACGTCACCGCATTCGGGGCCCTCCGGTTTGCCACCGGGCTGGGCCTGGGCGTGGTTATCGCCAGCGCCGGCGCCACGATGGCCGAGTTCGCGCCCGCGGGACGGCGTCAGTTCTACAACGCGATCGTCTACTCCGGGGTCCCCGCGGGCGGAGTGCTGGCGTCCGTCCTGGGCATCGCCTTCCTGGACAGCATCGGCTGGCGCGGTCTCTTCGTCATTGGGTCCCTGCCCCTCCTGGTCATCCTGCCCATTGCCTGGCGGAAGCTTCCGGAGTCCCCGCGGTGGCTGTTGGCCCGCGGCCGGGAGGAGGAAGCCCTGGCCGCTGCATGGCGCACCGGGGTGCCGCTCGCCGAAGAGCAGGTGATCCGGGAGGCCGGCGCCGCTCCGCGGAAGTCCGGGTTCGCCGCCGTCTTCTCCCGCCAGTTCGCCGTGGCATCCATCCTGCTGGGCCTGATGTCCTTCTGCGGCCTACTCCTGACCTACGGGCTCAACACCTGGTTGCCCAAGATCATGGAGGGTTACGGCTACGGCCGGACCTATGCCCTCTTCTTCCCGCTGGCCCTGAACCTCGGCGCTGTGGTGGGCGGATTGGTGGCCTCCAGGATGGCCGACCGGAACGGACCGCAGCGGGTTATCGCTGCCACGTTTGCCCTCGCCACCATTTCCCTGGGATTGATGACGTTCAGCTTCCCGCTGCCGCTGCTCTTCACCTTCATTGCCACCGCAGGGGTGGGAACCCTGGGCACCCAGGTGCTGGTCTACGGTTTCCAGTCCAACTATTTCACCACCAATGCCCGCGCCGCCGGCGTCGCCTGGTGCGCCAGCGTGGGCCGGCTCGGCGGGGTCCTGGGCCCGATCATCGGCGGCTGGCTGGCCGCAGCGGGCATCGGCGGGGCAACAGCCTTCTACCTGTACGGAGCGGTAGCCCTGCTCGGCGGCGCCGTCACTGTCCTGGTGCCGCGCCAGCCCAAGCTCGAAGAAGCTGTGCCCGCAGCGGAGGAACAGCAAGATTACGTCGAAAAAGTATCTAAGTAAGGCTTTTTATGGTTACTCTATGAATCAATGAGGCCGCGCCGCGCCTCCCCCGGCCCGTTGGAAGGTGGCACCGGATGGACATCCGCCAGCTGAACTATTTCATCGCGGTGGCGGAGGAGCGGCACTTCGGCAGGGCGGCAAAGCGCCTGCACATGGCGCAGCCGCCCCTGTCCCAGCAGATCCGCCAACTGGAAGACCAACTGGGCGTCCAGCTGCTCAACCGCACCACCCGGCGGGTGGACCTGACGGCGGCGGGCCAGCTCCTGCTGGACCGCGGCCGCCAGATCGTCAACGACGTCGAGACACTCCGGGCCGATGTCTACCAAGTGGGCAAGGGCGCCACCGGCGTCCTCCGGGTGGGGTTTTCCGGATCGGCAACCTACGGGGTCATGCCCCGGATAGCGCGGCTCACCAAGCAGGTCCTGCCCGGCCTGTCGCTGGCGCTGAACGGGGAGATGCTGACGCCGTCCATGGAAGCGGGGCTGCGGAACGGGACCCTGGACGCGGCGCTGCTGCGTCCCCCCGTTGCCTCCGAAGAAATCGACTACCGCGTGGTCAGCCAGGAGCCACTCGTCGTCGCGCTTCCCTCCTTCAGCGCCCTGGCGGTGGACCGGCCCGTGGCCATGCATGAACTGCAGGACCAGGACTTCATCGCCTACGCTCCGGAGTCCGTGCTGAACCGTATTACCTCGGACCTCTGCCGCCAGGCGGGCTTCCAGCCGCGGATCACGCAAGTGGTGGGTGAGACCTCCACAATGCTGGCGTTCGTGGCTGCGGGCGGCGGCATCGCCGTCATGCCGTCCAGCGTGCGCGCCTTCCAGCTCGAAGGCGTCGCGTACCGGGAAATCGACAACGTTCCGCCGGTGGAACTCGCCGTCGCCTGGCTGCGCGGCCACCGGTCCGCCCTCCTGCAAAACTTCCTGGACATCGTGGCCAGGGCAACCGCTGACGCCACCCCTGCCGGCACCCCCGCTCCCGCTGATGAAAGGCTCCTCCCGTCATGAAGATCGCAGCCATCGAGGCGATCCCCTACTCGATCCCGTACCGCCACCCGCTGCATTTCGCCTCCGGTTCCGTGCACGAGGCCGACCACGTCCTGGTCCGCGTCCACACCGACGACGGCGTGGTGGGCACTGCGGACACCCCGCCCCGCCCCTACACCTATGGTGAGACGCAGAAGTCCATCGTGGCGGTAGTGCAGGATGTCTTCGCCCCGCAGCTGGTGGGCACCGACGTCTTTGACCGGGAAAAGATCCAGGCCGTCCTGGCGCGCACCATCCACAACCAGACGGCCAAGGGCGCGGTGGATATCGCCGTTTGGGACGTCATCGGCAAGACCCTGGGGCAGCCCGTGACCAAGCTGCTGGGCGGCTATACCGATTCGCTGCGCGTCTCCCACATGCTCGGATTCAAACCCGCCAAGGAACTCCTGGCCTTGGCCCTGGAGTTCCGGGAAACCTACGGCATCAACACCTTCAAGCTGAAGACCGGCCGCCGGCCGCTGAACCTGGACATCGAGGCTGCCAGGGTGCTGCGGGAGGGCCTGGGCGAGGACGCCGAGCTGTACATGGACGCCAACCGCGGCTGGACGGCCAACGAGGCCGCCGAGGTGCTGCGCCGCACCGCCGACCTCGGCCTGCAGTTCCTTGAGGAGCCGGACGACGCCCGCGAAGTCCTGGGCCGCCGGCGCCTGGTCACCAACTCCCCCATTCCCATTGCCGCGGACGAATCCGCCGCCAACCTGGGCGAGGCGGCCCGCGAAATCCTGACCGGCGGGGCCAACCTGCTGTCCGTGAAGACCGCCCGGTCGGGCTTCACCGAGGCCGCCAAGATCGTTGGCATGGCCGAGGGCATGGGCATCGACGTCTACATCGGCAACCAGATCGACACCCAGGTGGGCACGGTCGCCTCCGTGGTGTTCGGCGCAGCCTTCGCCCACACCGCCAGGCGTGCGGCGGAGCTGTCCAACTACCTGGATATGACCGATGACCTGCTGGCGCAACCACTGGCCATCACCGGCGGCCGGATTCACGTTCCCGAAACTCCCGGCGCAGGCACCGATGTGGACGAGGACAAGCTGGCCCACTACCGCACCGACTGACACCCGTTCCTTCCACCGAGAGGTCACCATGAAGTACCTGGTCCATATGGACGTCAAACTGCCCGCCGGCATGCCCGCCGAAGAAGCCGCCGGCATCAAGGCAAAGGAGAAGGCCTACTCCCAGGAACTGCAGCGTTCCGGCAAGTGGCCCGAGATCTGGCGAGTGGTGGGCGAATACGCCAACTACTCCATCTTCGATGTCGAATCGAACGACGAGCTGCACGGGATTCTGCAGGACCTTCCGCTGTTCCCGTACATGGACATCACCGTGGTTCCGCTGGCCAAGCACCCGTCGGACGTCAAGTAGGCAGCAGTCCCCGCGGCGTTCCGGGTCAGTCCCTGGCCCGGAACGCGGCAGCAAGTTCGCTGCGCGACCGGATTCCCATCTTCCGGTACAGCCGCGTCAGGTGGTACTGCACCGTCTTTTCGGCCAGGAACAGGGACCGGGCCGCCTCCTTGTTGGTTGCCCCGGCAGCCACCAGTTCGGCGACGGCCTGTTCCTGGGCGGTGAGCTGTTGATGGTGGCTGCCCACCGAGGAGAGCACGGGATCCGCCGGGTCCGGCAGGTTCCCGACGTCGAGGCCGGTTGCCTTCAGCTCGCGGTCGCACCGTTCCACGTACGTGGCCGCGCCAAGGGTGTCGTACAGATCCCGCGCCGCCCGCAGCACCGATGAGGCCAGGCGCCGCTTTCCGGCCCGGCGCATGCTTTGCCCGAACGCGAAACTTATCCGCGCACGCAGATAAGGGCGGTTGAGCCCGCGAAGGTGCCCCAGCGCCGCCTCGAAGTACTCCCTTGCCGTGTCCGGGTCGCCCTGCGCGGCCAGCAGCCGCCCCCGCGCCCACGCCACGCGGGCCAGGTCCGAGGGGACTTCCCGTTCGCGGTGCACTCGCTCGAACGCGGTCAGGAACGTCTCAGCGGCATCGAGCTTGTCCGTCATGACCAGGGCGTTGACATACGTGTCCTGCCAGGGCCAAAAGGACACCCGCTGATCAGTCCAGGGGTCCAGCTCCGCCAGCGGCTGCATGGCAGCCAGGGCACTTTCGTAGTCCGCCCGTGCCTCGTGGAAGCGGGCGCGCGCCAGGCTGGCCGGGACCTGCATGGCGCGGTAGGTTCCCGGCTGCACCGCGGCCTGCGAGACGTAGTAGCGTGCGCGGTCCCAGTCGCCCCGCATGGACCACAGCTCGGCGGCCGTCCAATACAGCAGCGGCCGGATCAGCGGCATCCGCGAGGTCTCCAGCCGGACGCTGGCCCGGGAGATGGTGGCGGCGGCCGCATCCCAGTTGCCCAGCACAAGGTGGGTGCGGGCCAGCCAGGCCTCGGCCCACAGGGAGATCCGCAGCGATCCCCCGCGGTACTCCGTGGGGGCGGCCGACTCAAAATTCACCAGCGCGGATTCGGCGTTGTCCAAGCGCAGGGCCAGCCAGCCGGCACCCATCTGCACCCGTTGCTTCTGGGCATTCTCGGCCGCCTGGGCTGAGGCCCGCTGGTAGGAGGCCTCGGCGTCCGATATCCGGCCCTGGGCATACAGGCCCAGGCCGTAGATGGCTTCCGACTCGATGTGCGCCGGTGTTCCGGGCTCGGTCAGAGCCATGGCTCGTTCGGCCCAACCGGTGATCATCGGGCCGTCCCAGGAGGCCACCCCGTGGAGGACGAAACGCTGGGCCACCTGTGCTGCGGCAGCGGGTTCATGCTGCGGATTGCTGGTCCGCCAGGCCATCTCCAGTTGGCTTTGGGCGCTGTCGTTCTGGCCGGACACCGTGGACAGGTACCCAAGCACCGAGGAGCGCAGGGGCGACGGCGGCAGGGCATCCACTGCCCCGGCCCAGGCCTGCGCCTGGGCCACATTGCCGGAGCCGACCAGGGCGTCGACGGCTTTCAGGAGCCGGAGGTTGCGGGCGCGGATATTGGGGGACAGCCGCGAGGCGGAGAACAGCGCGGTGGAGGCATCCTGCCACGCCCCGACCGTGGCCTGCCGCCGGGCGAAGTCTTCCAGTTCCGCGGCCAGGGTTTCGTCTGCGGCCGGGGTGGCGGCAACCCGGTGGCCCAACTGTTCGCCCTCGGACTGGACGGCCTCGGCGGCCTTCCGGTGCAGGGCAATGCGCCGGCTGGGGACGATCTGTTCGTAGACGGCTTCCGCGGTGCCGGGTTCCAGGAAGGCGACGGCGGAGCGGGACTGGTCCACGGACAGTCCCAGGAGCCCCGCACGGTGTCCCTCATCGAGTGCCGGCAAGACGGATTCCAGGCCGCCCACCCTGGCCACCTCAGCCAGGCCGGCGCCGGGGCCGAGCACAGCTGCGGCCTCCGCGGCGGCGACCAAGGCGGGGGACGCGGCGGCCAGGACGCTGCGGACCCTGGCGCGCACCCGGGAGGTGGGCGGCAGGGACGGGAACCACGACTGCCACGTTTCCGGCGGCAGCTCGCGGAGCAGCTCCACGATGGACTGGGCAATCCCGCCGGTGTGCGTCACCAGGCCGTGGGCCGCCGTCGCGCTGAGGTCAAGGCCGAACAGGCTCCGGGCCACGTCCTGGACCTGCTGCGGCGAGAGGGGTTCCAGCGGAATGCGGACCACCTGGTGGCCGGTGAGGAAGTCGAGCACGCCGGCGGGGACACGGGGTGCGTCTAGAGGGTTGAGGGTCAGCAGGAAGAGGACCCGCTTGTCGTGCAGCCTGCGCATGACGAAGGTGAGGATGCGCAGGCTCTCCTCGTCGAGCTTGTGGACGTCGTCGACGGCGACCACCACGCTGCCGTGCGTCTGCAGGCCTTCGAGATGGGTGCTGAGGGTGGAGGCGTAGTTGACCACCTGGTCGGGGGTCAGGGCGGCGACGGGCCCCGGCGCCAGGGCCGGGCCGTCGTCGTAATCCTTTGCCGTACGGAGCGGCAGGGTCCGCATGAGCTGGGAGTAGCCTGCCAAGGCGAACTGCGCCTCCCAGTCGTCCCCCATGGCGGACAGCACGCGGACGCCTCGGGCGGCCGTGCGGCAGTGGTCAAGGAAGAGTTCCAGGAGTGCGGTTTTGCCCGATCCGGACGGGCCGGAGAGGACAACGGTTCCCACCTTGCCTTTGCGGACGGTGCGGAGGATTTCCAGCAGCTGCTCGAACACCGCTGCCCGGCCCGCCAGCGGGAAGTCCTCCGCCATCTCGCCCTGGGTGGAGCCCGCTGTCATGGCCGCAATCCTACCGGAGGGGCCTGGGCGCCCCCCATGGCGTGCATCGATTGGATGCACTAGCCCAGGTCGCCGCCGGCCACGGGGAGGATGCTGCCGGTCAGGTAGGACGCCTCGTCCGAGGCAAGGAACACGATGGGCGCCGCCTGCTCGTCCAGGGTGCCGTAGCGCTTCATGAACGAGGACTCCACCGTCTGGTCAACGATGGTCTGGTACCAGTCCTTCTCGGTGGCGGATTCGGCGTCCGGCCCCCGCTTGACCTTCCGCGGCGGGGCTTCCGTGCCGCCCGGGGCGGTGGCCACCACGCGGATGCCTTGCCCGGCCACCTCCATGGCCAGCGACTGGGTCAGGGCGTTCACGCCACCTTTCGCCGCGGCATACGGCACCCGGTGCATTCCCCGGGTGGCTACCGAGGAGACGTTCACGATCGTGCCCGAGCCCTGCTCCATCATGGCCGGCAGGACTGCCCGGCAAGTCCAGAGCGTGGGAAAGAGCGAACGGCGGATTTCCTTCTCGATCTTGTCCTCGTCGTACTCCTGGTAGGGACGGGCCCAGATGGTGCCGCCCACGTTGTTGACCAGCACGTCCACCCGGCCGTGGGCTGCGAGCGCTGCCTTGATGGCCTGGGTGGCGCCGGCGAAGGTCGCCAGGTCCGCGGTGACGGACGTGGCCGCCCCGCCCGAACCCGACGCCTTGGCGGCCTCGTCGATGCCGCGGGCAACGTCGTGGACGAGGTCCGCGCGGTCCACCAGGACCACTGCGCCGCCTTCGGCGCCGATGCGCTCGGCCACCTTCTGGCCGATCCCCTGGGCGGCACCGGTGACGACGGCGACCTTGCCGCCGAACCTGCCCGGCGTCATGTATTGCCCGGCATACGGCGCAGCCATCAGAGGGCGGCCTTGGCGTCGATGGCCCCGGCCATGGTGTCCTTCGCGTCCTGGGCATGGGCGGTGATGACGGCGCGCAGGTGGTCCTTGTCGCCTCGTTCGAAAGCGCTCACGATCTCAAGGTGGTCCTGCGTGACGCGTTCGAAGATCGGCGTCCCGGCTTCGAACGCCGCGGCCATTTGGGCGTGGACGTCCAGGCGCCGGTAGGACTCCAGGAGCATCGGGTTGTCGCAGACCATGAAGAGGTACTCGTGGAATTCCTCGTTGGTGCGCGCGAACTCCTCGGGATCTGTGATGCTCCCGCCCTGCACCGAGCCGGTGGTGGCTTCCGCGAGCCGGCGGAACTGGCGAAGTTGGTGTTCACTGAGCCTTCCCAGCAGCAGTTCGCTGACCGCAAGCTCCAGGCCCATCCGGGCATCAAGCTGGGCGAAGCTGTCCTCCTTGCGGAAATCCAACCGCCCGGTTTCCAGCGAGGACACGGCCTCGCCGCGGGTCATGGTGTCGCCGTCGGCCTGGACTTTCTCAACCGGAGCCGGCGCGCCCGTTTCAGCGTCGCCTCCGGTGGTTTCCTTCGGTGCGAAACGTTCGAAGTAGAAGTTGGCAGGCTTGATGCCTTCGGTATCCAGCCACTTGGAGACAGCGTTGACCATGGGCGGCGGGCCGCAGAGGTAGATGTCCACGTCGCCGTCGTTGAGGTGCTTCGGTTCGATGATCTGCGTGACGTAGCCGGTGTGCGGGGCGGAGGTGCCGGGCTCGGAGGCGATGTAGTCCCAGGTGAAGCCGGGCAGTTTCGCCTCGTAGGCGCGGAGCCAGTCCAGGCCCACGATGTCCGCCTCACGGGTGAGTCCGTAAATCAGGTGGACCGGGCTGGAGGGCGGGTTTTCGGCAAGCTTTTCCAGGATGGACAGCAACGGGGCCAGTCCGGTGCCACCGGCCAGGAGCAGGAGGGGCCGCTTAGGTTCGCGCAGGAAGAAGGATCCGTACGGGCCGGTGAACTCGATGGCATCGCCTACGGCGGCGCGGTCGCGCAGGTACTCGGACATCGCGCCCTGTGGAGTCACACGGACCATGAAGGACGCATCCTGGACCTCGGGGCCGCTGCTGAAGGAGTAGGAGCGCTCGGCATCGGTGCCGGGAACCTTGAGGTTGACGTACTGCCCGGGGAGGAAGGCCAGCGCCTCGCGGTCGTCCACCTCAAGGGTGAAGGACACCGTGGTGTCCGTGTGCCGGTTGAGCTCCTTGACGGTGGAGCTGAAGGTGGCAGCCGCCGTCTTGGCCGATTCGGACGTGGCGGGGATCTGGATGGCCAGGTCGGACTCCGGGACAGCCTGGCAGGTCAGCAGGTAGCCCTTTTCGAGTTCCTCCTCCGTCATGGCGTCGTCGATGAAGTCGCCCGGGTCGAACGAGCCGGAATCGCAGAACGCCTTGCACGTACCGCAGGCGCCGTCCCGGCAGTCTGACGGAATGTTGATGCGCGCCTTGTAGGCGGCATCCATGACGGTCTCATAATCGCCGACCTTGATGACTTTGGTGACGCCGTCTTCGAAGCTGAGGGCTACTTTGTGGCCCATGGGGTCCTCCTGACTGGCCGGGCGCGTCGTCGCGTCCCGGGTAAAAAAGTTGTGGCGTGCCCGGCGGGCACAGGGATGGAAGCTGCCGCGCAGCGCCCGTATGTCCCGGCGCCGGCTGCGGGCAGGTCAGATCATGTAGACATCCACCACGTGGTGGATGTAGTCGTTCTTCAGGACCACTTTCTTCTTCAGGATCACCGGCTGCAGGCCGGACAGGTCCAGCGTGTAGTAGCTGGTGCCGAAGTAGGTGTCCGTCGTGTTGTAGCGGAAGTAGAGGGTGAACCAGTTGAAGCGCACCTCCACCTTGCCGCCGTCGTTCGCCAACACTTCGACGTCGGTGATGTTGTGGCCCGTGCGCGGCTCCGGGAGGGAAGTGGCTGATGACCTGTCGGTCTTGATCCGGAACACCCGGTCCTCGATGCCGCCGCGGTTGTCGTAGTAGATCAGGGAAATCTCGTTCTGGGGATCCTGCGTCAGCTGGTCGTCCACGTCCCAGGCCGGCATCCAGAATTCGGAGTCCGGGTGGTAGCACTCCAGCCATTCATCGAACTGGCGGTCATCCAGGAGGCGGGCTTCCCGGTAGAGGAACGCCCGGACGGTTTCGAGGGTTGCGATCTCCTCCGCGGTCTTGAGGACCGGGGTGGTGTGGGTCAGGTTGGTCATGGGTTCTGCGCTCTCTGTGGTTCCTGTGGGCTCTCTCAGGCGGTGACGGGAACGGATTCCAGGGCGGAACGCTCCTCTTCCTCGGCCAGGGCCCGGTCCATGACTTCCTTCCAGTACCCGTGCTGGATGGGGTAGAGCCCCTCGTCTTCGGTGCGCACGCCGGAGGCGATCACCCTTGTCATGCCCAGCGCCTGCGCCTGCTCGTCCGGGCCGGTGATCTCGTGGGTGGAGCCGCGGGTCATGTCATTCCACGGGGCGCTGGTGGCCCAGTAGGTCTTGTTGCAGGAGCGGAATTCCTCCAGGTCGTCCGGGGTGGCCATTCCCGTGGCGTTGAAGAAGTCCTCGTATTGGCGGATGCGCTTGGAGCGGTTCTCCTGCGACTCACCTTTGGGGGCGATGCAATAGATGGTCACCTCTGTCTGGTCCGCGGAGATCGGCCGGAAGTGGCGGATCTGGGAGGAGAACTGGTCCATGATGTAGACGTTCGGGTACAGGCAGAGGTTGCGCGAGATGTTGATCATGAAGTTCGCCATCTCCTCGCCGTACTTGGCCACAAGCTCGTCGCGGCGGTCCCACAACGGGCGGTCCTGGGGGTTGGTCCATTCCTGCCACAGCAGCAGGTGCCCGTGGTCGTAGGAGTAGAACCCGCCCTTGACTTTGCCCCACTTGCCGGCGTCCATGGCCTTGGTCTTGTTGGCGGAGTCACCGGCGCTGCGGCGGGCCGTGGTGGCTGCGTAGTTCCAGTGCACGGCGGTGACGTGGTAGCCGTCCGCGCCGTTCTCGGCCTGGACCTTCCAGTTGCCGTCGTAGGTGTAGGTGGAGGAACCGCGCAGCACTTCCAGGCCTTCGGGCGACTGGTCAACGATCGAATCGATGACCTTGGTGGCATCGCCCAGGTGCTCCTCGAGCGGGAGCACGTCGGCCTTCAGGGAGCCGAACAGGAAGCCGCGGTAGGACTCAAAGTGGGCCACCTTGGTGAGGTCGTGCGAGCCTTCCTTGTTGAAGGTCTCAGGGTAGCCGGCGTTCCGGGAGTCCTTGACCTTGAGCAGCTCGCCGGAGTTCTTGAAGGTCCAGCCGTGGAACGGGCAGGTGAAGGTGGTGCGGTTGTCCGTCTTGCGGCGGCACAGCATGGCGCCGCGGTGCGAACAGGCGTTGACCAGGCAGTTCAGCTTCCCGTCCTTGTCCCGGGTGATCACCACGGGGGTACGGCCGATGTAGGTGGTGAAGTAGTCGCCCACGTTGGGGATCTGCGACTCGTGGGCGAGGTACACCCAGTTGCCTTCGAATATGTGCTTCATCTCGAGTTCGAAGATCTCCTGGTCGGTGAAGATCTCGCGCTTGGCCCGGATGACGCCGTTCTCGCGGTCGTCGATCAAGGCGTCGGCAAGGACCTCGCGGGCATGGATCAGGTTCTCGGTCATGGCGTGCTCCTTCATTGGAGATTGCTGGACGGACGGGCGGAGGTCCACTCGGGAAGAGGCTTCGGCGGCGGACGTTATCCAGCAATTCTTACCGCTCGTGATTGGCCTCACATCAGGCAAATACCTAGGTTCCACCAAGGGTGTCTTTATGTACCGATAATGACTCAAAAGACGCCCAGTTGATATTTGTAGCGTCCTTATCTGCGGCCCTACGATTGAGACCGAGATCACGCGGTGCCGAGCAGGGCAGGTGGAACGTTCCGCCCAGCAGGCCGCGTGGGGAGCAGGAGCCCTTCCTGTCCCATTCAATGAAGAAGGTGGACATCGTCATGACCCAGACCCCAACGGACAGCCGCACGGAAAACGAAGGCACCGCCGTCGAAGCAGGCTCCAAGGCAACCGAACGCTTCGCCGCGTCAGGCAAGCTCTCCCGGGTGGATGTATCCAAGGAACGGGTGAGCCTGCTGGCCGGCGCACTGATCAAGGCCGCCAACGACATCGTCGTGGAGCACCAGGTCACCTATGAGGAATACAACGCCCTTAAAGCATGGCTGATCAAGGTGGGCACGGACGGTGAATGGCCGCTGTTCCTCGACGTCTGGCTTGAACACACCGTTGAGGACGTGAACTCCCAGGACCGACCCGGCACCGTGGGCACCATCGAGGGCCCCTACTACGTCCCCAACTCCCCGGAACTCCAGACGCCTGCCACCGTGGAAATGCGCGACGACGAAGAGGGCACCCCGCTCCGGTTCACCGGCCAGTTCACCGACACCGACGGCAACCCCATCCAGGGTGCCCAGGTGGAGATCTGGCACGCGGACGCCGCCGGTTTCTACTCCCAGTACGCCCCGGGCATGCCCGAGTGGCTCTTCCGGGCCACCGTCAAGGCCTCGGACGACGGCCGGTTCGAGATCAACACCATGCGTCCGGCGCCCTACCAGATCCCCACGGACGGCGCCTGCGGACAGCTGATCAACGCCGCGGGCTGGCACGCCTGGCGTCCGGCGCACATCCACATCAAGGTGTCCGCGCCGGGCTACGAGCCGGTCACGCAGCAGCTGTACTTCCCCGGCGACCCCCACAACGCGGACGACATCGCCTCGGCGGTGAAGCCTGAACTGATGCTGGACCCCCGCCCCCGTTCCGACGGAAAGGGCGAGGAAGTAGTTTATGACTACGTCCTGGCAAAGCAGGGCCAGAAGAAGTAGCACGCAAACTGGGAGATACCCCCGCACGGAGGCGCTCCGGAGCTGATGCTTCGGAGCGCCTCCGGTTTTTCCGCGCCAGCCAGGAGTTCCGATGAGCCATACCCGCCCCGACCCGGCCGCCACATCCGCCGGGTCAGCCCCGCCGGCGCCGGAACCCCTGTTGGAGCGCCCGGGGGTCCGGCCCGCGGGTCCGCGCCGGGTTCTTCGCGACCTGGGCCTGTCGTACGTCTCCAACGGGGCGATCGGGCTCATCTTCGCGGCGTCCGGACCCATCGCCGTCACCCTGGCCGTCGGCACGGCCGGCGGCCTGACCCAGGGCCAACTGTCGTCCTGGGTTTTTGGCATCCTTTTCTCGGGCGGCGCGGCGACCCTGCTGATGTCGCTCATCTACCGGCAGCCCTTGGGCTTCGCGTGGTCCATCCCTGGCACGGTGCTCCTGGGGCCGTCCCTTCAGCACCTGGCCTTCCCCGAAGTCGTCGGGGCCTTCTTCACCTCCGGCGTGCTGATCCTCGCCCTGGGCGCCACCGGGGTGGTGCGCAAAGCCATGGCGCTGGTGCCCATGCCGCTCGTAATGGCCATGGTGGCTGCGGTGTTCCTGAAGTTCGGCACAGACATCGTCGCCGCAACCCAGGACAACCCGGCCGTGGCTGCTCCGATGGTGGCCGCGTTCCTGGTCCTTACCGCAGTTCCCATGCTTGGCAGGTTCCTGCCGCCGGTCCTGGGCACACTGGTGGCGGGCTGCATCGCCGTAGCGGCCAGCGGCCAGTTCAACCTTCCGTCCGGCGGACCGCTCGTGGCCACCCCGGTTTTCACTGCCCCTGAATTTACGTGGGCTGCCCAGCTCGAACTGGTGGTTCCGCTGGCCCTCACCGTCCTGTTCGTTCAAAATGGCCAGGGCATCGCGGTCCTCCGTGCCGCCGGCCATCAGCCGCCCGTGAATGCCTTCGCCATTGCCTCCGGCGCTTTTTAAGTGCTGAACGCCGGCTTCGGCGCCGTTTCGGCCTGCGTCACAGGCCCCACCAACGCCCTGTTGACCTCGTCCGGGAAGCGGGAGCGCCAATACACGGCCGCCGTGGCGTATGGCCTGCTGGCCCTGGTGTTCGCTGCTTTTGCTCCCACTCTGACCCGGCTGATGCTGGCCGCGCCCAAGGAGTTTGTGCTGGCGCTGGGCGGCATCGCGATGCTGCGGGCCCTCCAGCAGGCCTTCGTCACGGCCTTCGCCACCAGCTTCACCCTGGGCTCGCTGGTAACGTTCGTGGTGGCCATCTCCGGCATGAACCTCTTCAACATCCATGCAGCCTTCTGGGGCCTGGTCATCGGCTACGGGGTGTCCCGCCTGCTGGAGCGCGCGGACCACGCCCAGCCGTGAGGCGGGAACGGGCGCGTGCCACAGAACCGGGCGGGGATTCTTCCGTGTCAGCGCGGGTCCGGTTCAACCGCCCAAGCCAGCCGGTGCAGGAAAGTTGCTGTCCTGCTCCGGAACGCCAACCACGCCCGCCGCTTCCACCCGGGCTTCTGCGATGACCTGTGGGGCGTGTGGCAGTGCGCTCCCGCCGGCGCGGATGGCGCCCGCAAACAAGAGGGCAACGAGGCTTGCGCTTTCCATCTTTCTCCAAGCTGTACTGATAAATCCCGGGTGTACCAGTACCCTGCCCGGCAGAAGAAGGCTTCAAACATCAATCGACAGGCCGGCAAGTACGCCGCTCCATGGTTAGGCAGGTGCAGTGTTAGGCAATAGTCTGGCCAGATGGGGACCAGTGCCGTGAACTCGGGCGAACAGACTGACAGGCAATCGCGTATCCTTGACGCAGCAATGGACCTGCTGTCCCGGCACGGTATTTCGGGCGTTAGTATGCGGGCAGTGGCGCGCGAAGCCGGCGTGGCGCTGGGCCTGGTCAACTACTACTTTGATGACAAGACCACCCTGATCCGGGCAGCCCTGGGCAGGGTGGATGAACACGATCTTTTGCTCGTTGCCCCGGACCCGTCGGTGTCCCCCGATGAGCAGCTTCGGAAGGCGCTCCGGCGGGTGGCGGCCGCCGACCTGCTCACCACCCGGTACCTGTCCCTACGCCTGCATCTTTGGGCCCTGGCCCAAGCGGATGAGGATTACGCGCAGATCAACGCCGCCGCCTTTGACCGGTACATCGACGGGCTCGCCGCGCTGGTGTCCAGCGCCAAGCCCGACCTGCCCTGGCTGGCGTGCAGGGAGCGGGCGTCGGACATCGTCGTCATCCAAAACGGCATGTGGCTGACGGCGCTGCTCGGGGTGGACAAGGCCTCCATTCAACGAAGTATCGCGCGGACGGAAGAGATCGCGTTCGCGCCGATCCCCGATCCTGACCTGAGCGAAAGAGACTAAAACGCGGGGCCGGACCACGCCTAAAACGCCGGCCGCAAGGCAACCGTAGCTGCATGAGCAGCATTGAACAAGTGTTCAAGAAATCTATTGAACACTTGTTCAAAGTGCATTACTGTCCTCCGTATGACTTACGCCACATCAACGCAGGACCTTGTTCCAGGCGTCGAAACCGATACAGCGTCCACCCTGTTCATCAACGGCAAATGGGAACCGGCATCCTCCGGCGCTGTGCGCGAAATCCGGAATCCGGCCGACGGCGAGCTGGCGGCCATCGTCTCCGAGGCCGGCCGGGCGGACGCTGAACGCGCCATCGCTGCCGCCCGCTCCGCCTTCGACTCCGGCGTCTGGTCGGGCGTCCCGGCACCGGAGCGCGGCGCCTTCCTCCTGAAGGTTGCCGCCGGGCTCCGCGAACGCCGGGAAGAGTTCGCCCGCGCCGAGTCGCTCGATACCGGCAAGCGCATGGTGGAAAGCCGCATCGACATGGACGACATCGCCGCCTGCTTCGAATACTTCGGCAGGCTCGCCGGGCAGCAGGCGGGCCGCGTGGTGGACGCCGGGGACCCCGCCGTCGTGAGCAGGATCGTCTACGAACCCGTGGGTGTCTGCGGCCTCATCACGCCCTGGAACTACCCCCTCCTCCAGGCCGCGTGGAAGATCGCCCCGGCCCTCGCTGCAGGCTGCACCTTCGTCCTCAAGCCCTCCGAGCTCACCCCGTCCACCAGCATCCTTGCCATGCATCTGCTGCAGGACCTCGGCCTGCCGGACGGCGTGGCCAACCTCGTCACCGGCACCGGCCCGGAGGCGGGCGCACCGCTTTCGGAACACCCCGCCGTCGACCTCGTCTCCTTCACCGGCGGCCTGGAAACCGGCAAGCGCATCGCCGCTGCCGCCGCCGGCACCGTCAAGAAGGTGGCCCTGGAGCTTGGCGGCAAGAACCCCAACGTGGTCTTCGCCGACGCCGACTTCGACGCCGCCGTGGACAACGCCCTCAACGGCGCGTTCGTCCACTCCGGCCAGGTCTGCTCCGCCGGGGCCCGGCTGCTGGTGGAGGAATCCATCGCCGAACGCTTCGTGGACGAGCTGGTCCGCCGCGCCCAGGACATCAAGCTCGGCGGCCCCTTCGATGACGCCGCCGAAACCGGCCCGCTGATCTCCGCCGCGCACCGGGACAAGGTGCACGCCTACGTCCAGCGCGGCATCCAGGAGGGTGCACGGCTGCGCACCGGCGGCGCCGCGCCGCAGGGAGAGAAGTACGACGCCGGGTTCTACTACCAGCCGACCGTCCTGGACCAGGTGCAACGCGGGATGTCCGTGGTCACCGACGAGGCATTCGGCCCGGTGGTCACCGTGGAAACATTCCGCACCGAGGACGAGGCCGTCGCCACTGCCAACGACACCATCTACGGCCTGGCCGGCGCGGTCTGGACGCAGGACGCCGGCAAGGCGCAGCGCGTGGCATCCCGGCTGCGGCACGGCACCATCTGGATCAACGACTACCACCCTTACCTCCCCCAGGCCGAGTGGGGCGGCTTCGGCCAGTCCGGCGTCGGCCGCGAGCTTGGCCCCACGGGCCTGGCCGAATACCAGGAAGCCAAGCACATCTACCAGAACACCAGCCCGCAGGTCACCGGCTGGTTTGCTGACCACGGCAAGGAGAACTAGATGCACTTCGACAACATCGACGACGCCACCCAACGCGGTTTCGATTACGTCGTCATCGGCGGCGGGTCCGCAGGTGCCGCCGTGGCCGCCCGGCTGAGCGAGGACCCGGACGTGACCGTGGCCCTCGTGGAGGCGGGACCGGATGACCGCAATATCCCCGAGATCCTGCAGCTGGACCGCTGGATGGAGCTGCTGGAATCCGGGTACGACTGGGACTACCCCATCGAGCCGCAGGAGAACGGCAACTCCTTCATGCGCCACGCCCGCGCCAAGGTGATGGGCGGTTGCTCCAGCCATAACTCCTGCATCGCGTTCTGGGCCCCGCGCGAGGACCTGGACGAATGGGAATCCAAGTACGGCGCCACCGGATGGAACGCCGACGCCGCCTGGCCCCTGTACAAGCGGCTGGAAACTAATGAGGATGCCGGACCGGACGCACCCCACCACGGCGACTCAGGCCCCGTGCACCTGATGAACGTGCCCCCGGCAGATCCTGCCGGCGTCGCGCTTTTGGATGCGTGCGAGCAGGCGGGCATCCCCCGCGCCAAGTTCAACACCGGCGCCACGGTGGTCAACGGCGCCAACTTCTTCCAGATCAACCGCAGAGCTGACGGCACCCGCGCCTCCAGCTCCGTCTCCTACATCCACCCCATCATCGACCGCCCCAACTTCACCCTGCTGACCGGCCTGCGCGCACGCCAACTGGTGTTCGACGCGGACAAGCGCTGCACCGGCGTGGACGTGGTGGATTCCGCCTTCGGCCGCACCCACCGCCTCACCGCACACCGCGAGGTGGTCCTGTCCACCGGCGCCATCGACTCCCCCAAGCTGCTCATGCTCTCCGGCATCGGCCCGGCCGCGCACCTCGCCCAGCACGGCATCGCGGTCCTGGTGGACTCCCCCGGCGTAGGCGAGCACCTGCAGGACCACCCGGAAGGCGTGGTGCAGTTCGAGGCCAAACAGCCCATGGTGCAGACCTCCACCCAGTGGTGGGAAATTGGCATCTTCACCCCCACCGAGGACGGCCTGGACCGCCCCGACCTGATGATGCACTACGGCTCCGTCCCGTTCGACATGAACACCCTGCGCCACGGCTACCCCACCACGGAGAACGGCTTCAGCCTCACCCCCAACGTCACGCACGCCCGCTCCCGCGGCACCGTCCGGCTGCGCAGCCGCGACTTCCGCGACAAGCCCATGGTTGATCCCCGCTACTTCACGGACCCGGACGGCCACGACATGCGCGTCATGGTGGCCGGCATCCGCAAGGCCCGCGAAATCGCCGCCCAGCCCGCCATGGCGGAATGGACCGGCCGCGAACTCTCGCCCGGCGTCGAGGCGCAGACTGACGAGGAACTGCAGGATTACATCCGCAAGACCCACAACACCGTCTACCACCCCGTGGGCACCGTCCGCATGGGACCGGCCGACGACGACATGTCGCCACTGGACCCCGAGCTGCGGGTCAAGGGCGTCACCGGCCTCCGGGTGGCCGACGCGTCCGTCATGCCCGAACACGTCACCGTCAACCCCAACATCACCGTCATGATGATCGGCGAGCGCTGTGCCGACCTGATCAAGGCTGATTACGCCGGCGCCGACGCCCTGGAAGAGAAGGAGCTCACCACGTCCCTGGCCTGAGCGGCAGGCCTAAACGGGGCCCACACATCCCAACAATGCGGGCCCCTCCACCAAGCAATATTCCGCCGCACCCCAGGGCGGCCGGCCCATCGTGCTTTTCTGATCTAGGAGTCCATATTGGAACCCAGCAAGAGTATTGATTCAAGCGGCATGGACGAATTCGGCTACACCCAGACGCTGGACCGAAGCATCGGCAAGTTCGCCAGCTTCGCCGCGGGTGTCAGCTACATCTCCATCCTCACCGGCGTTTTCCAACTGTTCTACTTCGGCTTTTCCATGGCCGGCCCGGCGTACGCCTGGTCCTGGCCCATCGTGTTCGTCGGCCAGCTGATGGTGGCCCTGTGTTTCGCCGAGTTGGCGGGCCGTTACCCGGTTGCCGGCTCCGTCTACAACTGGGCCAAGCGGCTCGCCTCCGGAACCTCCTCCTGGCTGGCCGGCTGGCTGCTGCTGTTGTCCTCCATCATGGCCCTGGGCTCCGTGGCCCTGGCCCTGCAGATCACCCTCCCCCAGCTCTGGGAGGGCTTCCAGTTCGTCGGTGACGGCACCGGCCCCTACGACTTCGCCATGAACGGCGTGGTGCTGGCCACCATCATGATCACCATCTCCACGCTGATCAACGCGTTCGGTGTGAAGCTGATGACCCGGATCAACAGCATCGGCGTCTTCGTGGAGCTCATCGCCGCCGTGCTGCTGGTCCTCGCCCTCGGCTGGCACGTGGTGCGCGGACCGGAGGTCTTCTTCCAGACCAACGGCTTCGGTGAAGGCAACGACCTTGGCTTCTTCGGCGTCTTCCTGATCGGCGCCATGGCCTCCGGCTACGTCATGTACGGCTTCGACACTGCCAGCTCCCTCGGTGAGGAAACCAAGGACCCCAAGAAGACCGCACCCAAGGCCATCCTGCGGGCTGTCACGGCGTCCTTCGTGCTCGGCGGGCTGATCCTGCTGTTCGGCATCCTGGCCGCACCGGACCTCGCAGACCCCCAAGTGGGATCTCCCGACGGCGGGCTGCAGCACATCGTGCTCTCCGTCCTGGGTGGACCCTTCGGCAAGGCCTTCCTGGCCTGCATCGTGGTGGCCGTGGTGGTCTGCACCCTGGCCGTGCACGCCGCCGCCATCCGCATGATGTTCGCCATGGCCCGCGACAACAACCTGCCTTTCAGCCGGCAGCTCAGCAAGGTGGACCCGGTCCGCAGGACCCCCACGGTCGCCGCGATTGTCATCGGCATCATGGCGGTCATCCCGCTGCTGGTCAACGTCATGCAGCCGGCCATCTTCACCATCCTGTCCAGCATCAGCATCGTGCTGATCTACCTGTCCTACCTCCTGGTCACAGTGCCCCTGCTGCGCAAGCGGTTCGCCAGGAAGTGGCCCATCCTGGATGACGGTTCCGAGCCCGGGTTCTGCATGGGCAAGTGGGGGCTGCCCGTGAACATCCTGGCCGTCCTGTGGGGTGCCGCCATGACCATCAACCTGGTGTGGCCCCGGCCCGAGATCTACAACTCGGTGCCGCCGTTCGAGTGGTACCTGCAGTGGGGCGGGGTGATGTTCGTGGCTGCCGTGGTTGTTGGCGGTGCCCTGCTGTACCGCCTGAAGATCCGGCACCAAACCGGCGTGCTGGCCGAGCACGCCGCAGCCGTGGCGGCCCATCCTTCGTCCAATGACCCCAGGTATGACGCACCGGAGGAAGCCGTGCCCGCCAACGCGGTCCTGGCAACCGAAGGCTAACAACACCACATCAATAAAGGTCGACGGCGGCACTCGCTTGGCGGTTTCTAGGGGTCGTTGCAACACTGCTGGTGTTATGTGGTCATTAGTAGATCACGCAGACGCTCGGCTGGGGTGTCCCAGCCGAGCGTTTTGCGTGGTCGGCTGTTGAGTTCTTGGG
>NZ_JBHDJA010000079.1:0-285 GCF_041877125.1 Arthrobacter sp. E44 | reverse complement strand
GGTTGGCCGCCGTGCAGGCCTCGCCCATGTTCCGCAGCTTGGCTGCCATGGCACCGGTGACAGCGGCGTCCAGGTCGGCGTCCTCGAACACCAGGAACGGGGCGTTGCCGCCGAGCTCCATGGAGGTGCGCAGCACGTTTTCGGACGCATCGGCCAGCAGTCGGCGTCCCACTTCGGTGGAGCCGGTGAAGGAGAGCTTGCGCAGCCGGGAGTCCTTGATCAGGGGCCCGGTGGTGGCCCCTGCCGTGGACGTGGGGATGACGTTGAGGACACCGGCCGGGAGGC
>NZ_JBHDJA010000078.1:0-285 GCF_041877125.1 Arthrobacter sp. E44 | reverse complement strand
GGTTGGCCGCCGTGCAGGCCTCGCCCATGTTCCGCAGCTTGGCTGCCATGGCACCGGTGACAGCGGCGTCCAGGTCGGCGTCCTCGAACACCAGGAACGGGGCGTTGCCGCCGAGCTCCATCGAGGTGCGCAGCACGTTTTCGGACGCATCGGCCAGCAGTCGCCGTCCCACTTCGGTGGAGCCGGTGAAGGAGAGCTTGCGCAGCCGGGAGTCCTTGATCAGGGGCCCGGTGGTGGCCCCTGCCGTGGACGTGGGGATGACGTTGAGGACACCGGCCGGGAGGC
>NZ_JBHDJA010000077.1:0-289 GCF_041877125.1 Arthrobacter sp. E44 | reverse complement strand
CGATGGACAATGCGCTGGAAGCCCGCTTTGAACGCCTTCGCCATCACCTTCAGCGACCGATTCCCGGCAGCTGAAAACTACTAAAGGAAACCGCCGGATACACCGTTAATGAGATAGTCCCCCTTAAAGGCCGTCCGAATCTCAGAACAGGATCAGACGCACAAAGCCCCTGTCAATGGCCATTACGTTCTGCCCATGGGCGGCCAGTTGATGTGCCCGCTGGTGGCCAGTAAAACTGCCCGGTTATGGCCAACAGATCTGCCCACTGATTCGTTTCGGCGGGGTCGGC
>NZ_JBHDJA010000076.1:0-298 GCF_041877125.1 Arthrobacter sp. E44 | reverse complement strand
CCGGCCGGGGATTCACCAACGCACGCAACTACAAAACGCGTATCCTGTTGCGCAGTGCCGCCAGAACAGCGGCATGAACATCCTTCACGGCAGAACATTCACCACGAACCGTGAAGAGCCAGTTTCGGCCCAGCAAAAGCCAAGCAAAAGCGCAGGAAAAGTACACGGCGTAAAGGCTTGGGACTGCTGAAGGTTTAGTTGACAGCTGGGGTTGATAATTTCTTACGCGGCTGAGGCCGCGTTTTTTATTGTCTCAAACTCGATGGGTGTCAGCCGGCCGAGGGCGCGTTGACGGCGT
>NZ_JBHDJA010000075.1:0-300 GCF_041877125.1 Arthrobacter sp. E44 | reverse complement strand
CGGTACTAATAGGCCAACAACTTACACCACACAGAACATACAAAACTCTGCTTGCGTCCACTATGTGGTTCCCAACCAACAACCCCCAACACCACGGGTTAATGGCACGGAACCAACAACTGAATACAACAACACCACCAATGTTGTAACCACAGTCTTCCCACCCCCGGCAACACCCAAGGGGTTCGGGTGAAAAGGTTACGGCGGTCATAGCGTGGGGGAAACGCCCGGTCCCATTCCGAACCCGGAAGCTAAGACCCACAGCGCCGATGGTACTGCACCCGGGAGGGTGTGGGAGAG
>NZ_JBHDJA010000074.1:0-309 GCF_041877125.1 Arthrobacter sp. E44 | reverse complement strand
CCCAAGAACTCAACAGCCGACCACGCAAAACGCTCGGCTGGGACACCCCAGCCGAGCGTCTGCGTGATCTACTAATGACCACATAACACCAGCAGTGTTGCAACGACCCCTAGAAACCGCCCCGTGCCGCCGTCGTCGTGCCTTCCAGCAGTAGCACCTCAAACTACTTAACGTTGCTTAACGGTGAAGCGGGACTGTGGAATTAACGGTGTATCCGGCTCGACACGCCAGGCGGTCTGCTTGGCAGGAATGAGCTGGATATGCCGGTGACACTGGATGCCGTGAAGACTGCGGACACCACTGGGAAAC
>NZ_JBHDJA010000073.1:0-337 GCF_041877125.1 Arthrobacter sp. E44 | reverse complement strand
TCGGACTGGCCGGAGGCCCAGTGGAAGAACACCTCGGCGGTGATCGCTTCATAGCAGGCACCCTGGGAGCGGAACCAGTGCGTGGTGGTGTCCCCTTCGACGTAGGTTCCGTAGCCGAACAATTCCCCGTTCCCGTCACGGGTGCGGGCGACGGCGAGGATGATGTAGGGCCAGGATCCGGCGTCCCATCCCTCGCTGCCCCAGTTCGGCAGGACCGACCAGGCGGTGCCTTCGAGGGTGTCCATCCAGTCGTAGCCGTCTCCCGCCCGGTCATCGGCAGGAAGGGCCGGAGCGGAGACCGGTTCAGCGGTGTCGGCTGTGGCCGTGTGGGTCTGGG
>NZ_JBHDJA010000072.1:0-350 GCF_041877125.1 Arthrobacter sp. E44 | reverse complement strand
GACCCACAGCGCCGATGGTACTGCACCCGGGAGGGTGTGGGAGAGTAGGTCACCGCCGGAACAACTATTAACTGGTCGAGGCCCCAACCACACGGTTGGGGCCTCCCACATTTAACAACCACCCACCACCACCCAGAATCCCCAGCCCACCTCCGGCGGGTAAAACATCAACCCCCGCTCACCTTTGACCGGTAAACGATCAACCCCAGCTCACTTCTGGCGGGTAAACGGGCTCTTCGCGGTTGATGGGGAATTGAGTTCGTGTCGTTGAAGACAAAGGGGCCCGTGGCCCTGTTGGGATGAGTGTGTCTAAGCATTCAACCTGGAACAGGACCACGAGCCTTGAACGA
>NZ_JBHDJA010000071.1:0-397 GCF_041877125.1 Arthrobacter sp. E44 | reverse complement strand
GCCCTGATGTGGGCCCTGGGCGCCGTCATGGCCCTGGGCTGGGCCGCGCTGATCGTCGCCGTGATCTGGGCGATCATCGCCGCAGTCCTGGCCTCGATCGGCCGCAAGGAACTCAAGCAGATCAAGGGCCTGCCCCAAACAGGCGAAACCCTCTCAGAAATTCCCCCAACCCTAAAACCAGGTGAGGTAAACCGATGAGCGAAAACCCTGACGTCATCCGAGCAGACATCGAAGCGACCCGGGCACGCCTGGGCACCAACGTCGACGCCGTAGCCGACAAAGTCACCCCGTCCAACATCGTGCACCGCCAAACCGACAAAGTCCGCGATGCCGTGACCGGGGTGAAGGAGAAAATCATGGGAGCAGCAGACACCGCCACCACCAAGGTCCACGACAC
>NZ_JBHDJA010000070.1:0-456 GCF_041877125.1 Arthrobacter sp. E44 | reverse complement strand
CGCCCGGTACCGGCGGGCCGTGAAGGCACGCGGTCATTTCCCAACCGAGCAGGCCGCGCTAAAGTGCCTGTATCTCGTCACCAGATCCCTCGATCCGACCGGTGCCGGCAGGACCCGATGGACAATGCGCTGGAAGCCCGCTTTGAACGCCTTCGCCATCACCTTCAGCGACCGATTCCCGGCAGCTGAAAACTACTAAAGGAAACCGCCGGATACACCGTTAATGAGATAGTCCCGGTGAAGCGCGCTCCTACTGTAATTGACGTCACAAGGACACCGCGGATGCACGTCAATGGAGAGGGGGCGGTGGGGTGAGCGGCCATAAAGTCAGCAGAAGGGACTGCTGAAGGTTTAGTTGACAGCTGGGGTTGATAATTTCTTACGCGGCTGAGGCCGCGTTTTTTATTGTCTCAAACTCGATGGGTGTCAGCCGGCCGAGGGCGCGTTGACGGCGTT